>JAHLWW010000022.1 GCA_019057715.1 Candidatus Jordarchaeum sp. JNZ_1113 | reverse complement strand
TGGGGGGGAGACGAGAGTTTTCGAGAAGATGAGGGTTAGGGAGGGAGTGAGCCACGGGAGGGGGTGCTGCTTCTCCGCCGCCATCACGGCCTTCATTGCAATGGGCGAGCCGTTGCCCTCAGCCGTGGAGAAAGCTGAAAGCTACGTTGAGAAGGTTTTCTGTTATCCTGTCGACGTGGGGAGGGGGAGGAAGCCGGCGAACCCCCTGGTGCTCCTCCAGCAGGAAGCTGAGAAGTGGCGGGTCATAAGCGATGTTGAGAGGGCTGTGGAGATGCTTGAGGCTGAGAAGAACATGGACGCTTTGATACCTGAGGTTAGGATGAACGTTGGAATGGCGGCCAGTTTCGCTAGGGGAGTTGAGGACGTTGCGGCGGTGGAAGGCAGAATAGCTGGCTTCAGGGGGCGCGCTAGGGCGTTGGGGTGTCCGAAGTTTGGTGCTTCAAGCCACATAGCGAGGGTGATACTTAAGGTGATGGAGTATGATCCCGGAATAAGGGCGGCCATAAACTTGAAGTACTCTCCAGACATAATTGAGGCTTGCAGGAAGGCTGGGTTCATCGTTGCCGGGTTTGACAGGAAGGAGGAGCCTGAGGATGTCCGTTCAGTGGAGGGGAGAAGCCTCCAGTGGGGGGTGGAGCAAGCCATTCAGAAGGCGATGAGGGTGCCTGACGTAATATATGATGAGGGCGGATATGGGAAGGAAGGAATGGTGAGGGTTCTAGCTCAGACCGCGACGGAGGCTGTGGAGAAGGTTCTCCGCATAAAGAGCCAGCTTAAGCTTTAGCGTCAAACGAAAAATTTTAGTTTGGTGTTTGTTACGTCTGTTGAGTGTTTGCGAGCGTGGTTTCTTTGAGTGAGACTATTGAAGAAAGGTTCAGGGAGTTTATGCCTTACAAGCCTTACCCGGCTCAGCTTCAATACATGAAGGACGTGTTCAAGCTTGTCGAGGAGGGGGGTGTCGGCTTCCTGGAGGCGCCGACGGGGTTCGGCAAGACGATCTCCCTGCTTTCAGCCACTCTGCCTTACCATTGCAGGCTCTTTTACTACTCTAGGACTCATACTCAGATGAGGCAGGTGGCTTGCGAGCTGGAAAGAATTAACGCTTTAGGCTACGGCTTCACGGGCGTTGTGAGGGGATCAAGAATCCAGCTCTGCCTTGACAGGGAGGTGAGGGAGATGGACGACCACTTGAGGGCTGACGAGGTCTGCCTTTCAAGGATCAGGAGCAGGGAGGATGACGTTAGCCTCGCGGAGCTCTCTCTTCACAGACCCGACATAACTCTCTCGAGCCAAGACCAGCTCCCGTCAGACCTGTCTTTATACTGCGAGTTTGAGGGGAGGAGGGTTGAGATTCCAGGGTATGTGCCGCGTAACGTTCCGACTGTCGCGAGCGTTGAGAGCCTACTGAGTTATGGTGAGAGCAGGAGCATTTGTCCCTATTACTTGGCGAAGTTGCTCTCCCAAGTTTACAGGGTTGTCATAGGCGCATACAATTATCTTTTCCTAGACCCTGAATTTGGGGGGCACATAGTGGTCATGGACGAGGCACACAACATAGAGGATTTCTGTAAGGAAACCAAGTCCTACGTGCTCTCAAAGAGGACGGTTGAGAGAGCGGTCGATGAGGTCAAGGAAGTTGACAGGCCCTGGGCTTCTGACGTGGAATCTTTCCTCGCGTTTCTCCTGAGGTTCTTTAATCATGCCGACTTCAAAGGGAACGAGCTCCTAACGAAAGGCATGGTCCTCCGTGAAATGGAGGAAAACGGCGTGACGCCGGAGAGGCTGGAAGAGTTTCTGGAGGGATGGCCTCTCATAATAAACATTCAAAGGGAGCTTATGGCTAAGAGGGGAAGAGTGGTTATCCTTGACAGGATGAGGGTTGCTCAGGTTTATGCTTTCATGGAAGCGTTAACGTCGAGCAGAGAGGACGCCTACGTCGGATTCTGGAACACTGAGGAAGAGAAGAGTCCGTCGCTCGAATGGATGTGCCTGGATCCAAGAGTAGCGTTCGAAGAGGTCATGTCCGAGAAGCCAAAAGCGGTTATACTTACGAGCGGCACATTATCCCCCCTGGACGGCATAGCCGCTCGTCTAGGTGTCCCCGAAGCGCTCAAAAAGAGTTATCCTTCAGTCATAGCGAAGGAGAACATCATGGTTTTAGCTGTCGGGAAGGGGCCGAACGGGCGGACGCTCACCACAAGATACGAGGCGAGGGAGGACGAGAAAACGATCTTAGAGTATGGAGAGGCGGTCACTAGGATAGTGAGGAACATTCCGAACGGGACAATAGTGTTCTTCCCGGCGTACCACGTCATGAATCAGATGTTGAACATTTGGAACACGTACGGGGTTTTGGGCTCTATGGACGCGGCGGTCTTCATAGAGTCTGCAGGAAGCACAGCTTCACTCTTTGACTCCTACAGAAGGACGGCGGAGAAGGAAAGGGCGGTTTTGTTCGCCGTGGTTAGGGGGAAGCTGAGCGAGGGAGCCAACTTCCCCGACGAGGCGGGAAGGGGGGCGATCATGGTTGGGATACCTTACCCTAACGTATCGGACCCAAAAGTTATGGCTCAAAAGGAATACTATGAAAGAGTTGAGAAAGGAATGGGGAGAAAGTGGTACCTCGACCACTCGTTCAACGCAGTCAACCAGTCCCTTGGAAGGGTTTGGAGACACAAGGACGACTACGCCGTCGGCGTCCTACTCGATGCAAGATATAGCTGGAGGGAGAGCAGGAAGAGACTTTCACCTTGGCTGGCTGAAAGGACGACTTACGTTGACCCGAGAACGCCTTTCCAAACCGTGGAGAGGATGATAAGGACGTTCTTCGAAAGCGGGTAAGGTGATAAATGTGACTTTTAGGAGCTCCGAGGTCGTTGAAAACCCGTGGCTGGCATCTAGGCTTAGAGAGGGAGAGGTTAAGGAGCTGATTCACGAGGCTTCAAAGGCCATGGAGGGCGAGGCCCCATACCTTGAGGCTGAGGGCGAAAGAGTGATTTTCGTCGGGGACACTCATGGGGACCTGCCTTCCACCATAGCCGCTGTAAAAAAGTTCTTTTCCTCCAAATACGACCTTCTAGTCTTTCTTGGTGATTACGTTGATAGGGGAAGCGAGCAAGTGGGAAACATGAACTATGTCCTTTCTCTCAAGCTGGAGTACCCTGACAGGGTTATACTGCTTAGAGGAAACCATGAAACGCCGCTCGCCAACCAGTACTACGGCTTCATCGAAGCTGTATCAAGGAAATACAGCCCATCTCTCTACGAAGCCTATGTGTCGATTTTCTCTTTACTACCCTACGCCTGCTTGCTTAACGAAGAAATTCTATGTCTCCACGGAGGGATAGCCAAGGAGCTCGAAAGGCTCAGCCAGCTGAGAATTCTCCCCCGAGAGGAGGACGTAAGCGACCCGGTGGCATTCCAAGTTCTCTGGAATGATCCCCAGGAGGGTATTAGGGGGTTCAGCCCGAGCCCGAGGGGCCCAGGCATATATGTTTTCGGTGAGGACGTCTTCACGGATTTCGCCGATAGAAACGGCGTCGAGGTCATGGTAAGAGCGCATGAAGCTTTCCCGCAAGGGTTCAAATGGTACTTCAAGAGTAGAGTGCTGAGCCTGTTCTCCGCAGCAAACTACACTATTCCAGTCAACGCCAAAATAGGTGAACTAGCAGATGGAGAATTGAGAGTGATAAGCCTACTCTACTAACTTTCTTTCTATTGTTTGGGGGCTCTTTTGCTTGTGAGGTTAACTTTAAGCTGGGACCGTTAGGAATTCTTGAAGTTTTTTGGGGGTTATTTCTCCAGTATGGAGTGCTGTGGCCACTAGTGCTCCCGCTACACCGATTTCTCTAAGTAGTTTTAGGTCTTCGATGTTTCTGACGCCGCCTCCAGCTATAATGGGTATTGAGAGGCGGCTCACAAGATTTTTAAGGAGCTTTATAGGGGGGCCACTACTTGTGCCGACCCGTGAAAGGTCGACAACTATGAGTGACCGTATACCTGCATCCTCGAACATCTTAGCAGCCTCTAAGGGGGACATTAATGAGACCTCGGAGCTTCTTGCCAACACCGTCTCGTCGCGCAGGTCGAGACTCCCAACAATTTTTTCGCCGTAGAGTCTGACGCAATCTGAGACGAATGAGGGGGAAGGTATAGACTCGGTTGCTAGGATGACGCTTGAGACGTGTGCTCTAAGCAAGGTCTCCACGGACTTCGTGTCCTTTACGCCTGCGTCAACCATTATCTTCATTGATGAGCGCCTCACAATGGACCTTATCGCCCCGAGGTTTGGAGCTCTCCCTTCTATGGCGTCTATGTCTGCAATGTATAGCTCGGTGAAGCCGAACTTCTTGAATGCATACATGATGCTCATCGGGTCTGATGACGGGTGAAGAACGGATTTAATCGGTGCGTACTCGCTTCTTACTCCGCACCTGGCGTGCACCACGACGCCGCCCTTCAAGTCCATTACAGGTATCACATGCACCCCTTTTCTCCCCCTTTCTTGAACGGAGTTAAGGAGCAAACTGTGTGAAGAAATTAATGCATGAAAATGTTAAAGCTTGAAAAACGGGGTTTCAGTATTATCTTTACGAAGGCTTTAAGTTAAAAATGTATCGAGGAGGACATGATAAGCAAAACAGCGTTCCGGAGATGAAATGGAGGAGTGAATGGGTTGAGAAATGAGAAGGTATTCATTTACGAGTTTCTTTCCGGGGAGGGGACAGGTGACGAGGGACTTCACGCTGATGTTGCTGTTGAGGGATTAGCTATGCTTCTCGGCGTAACCGAGGATTTTTCCGCTGCTGGATTCAACACCACAACAACAATAAACAGTAGAATTGAGCATTTATCGGGGAGTTTTGAAAGCAGGGGGGTTAGCGTCAGACGAGTTAGTTTTCGGGAGGGAGTTGACGAAGCGGATTACTGCCTTGTCATCGCTCCCGAAAGTGGAGGAACACTATATAGCCTCGTAAAAGATATTGAGAGAAAAGGGAAAGTCCACCTGGGACCGGGGTCAATTGGTGTGGCGCTGACCACGAACAAGATGGAGACCCTTAGGTTGGCGGAGGAAGCCGGTCTAAAGACTCCTTTCACCCTGGAGGCTGAAGGCGTTGAGGATGCCTTAAGAAAAGCGGAGGAAGTGGGCTTTCCATCTGTTTTCAAGCCCATTGATGGTGTTGGGTGCGAAGGAGTAAGCATGGTTTGGGATGAAGGAAATGCTGAAATGGCCGCCGAGCTCGCGGTGAGGGCGTCCGGAACTGGGAAGGTGATCGTTCAGGAATACGTAGAGGGGGTTGATGCAAGCGTAGGTGTCATAGTAGGCGAGGGGAAGGCGAGCCCATTAACACTCAACGCCCAGTTCATCTCACGTGGAGATAGGGGGGTGTTGCGGTATGAGGGGGGATATGTTCCGCTTAAGCACAGGAGGAGGAAGGAGGCGTTAAGGACAGCTGAGAGGCTGGCTTCCAGCATTCCCGGCTTGAAGGGGTATGTTGGCGTGGACCTAGTTCTCACTCCTGGAGAGGCTTTCGTTATGGAGGTTAATCCTCGCATCACCACATCCTATCTGGGAGCGAGAAAAGTCGTGCAAGAAAACATTGCAAGACACATATTTGACGCATGCACTAAAGGGGTGACGCCGGGAAAAGTTAGGGTTAAGGGGGGAGCAGCATTCAGGAAAACCTCCATCAATATTGAATCAGCCGACTGGAAGGTTTCAATAAACAAGGAACACTTCATAGTTTGCCATGGAAGAAACGTGAGGGAGGCATTAGTGAAGGCGGGCATACAGTCTTAAACATAAAGGCTCACTTATACACGTAGCGGCTTTAAGAGGGCCCCGTATTTTATTCAGTAGCAGCAGTGATTATGAAGAAGCCTAACTCAGCAGTAGCTTGAAAATAGTGTTTAAAGCATTTTGTGAGGGTGGGCTGGTGCTTTTCGTAGGGTTGGATGTTGGAGGAGCTAACACCAAGATTGCAGTGATAGATGTTACTCATGATGATGTCAGAGTGAAGACTGCTAGGGAGTACTTCCCCGTATGGGCTAAGTCAAGGGAGGAGCTTCCGGAGCTTTTGCTCAGGATGAGGAGTTCGCTTTGCAGTGGTAAGCCTGACTGCGTCTGCGTCACCATGACCGCTGAGCTTTCTGACGCCTATGAGACTAAGAGGGAAGGAGTTAATCATGTTTTATCCTCGGTTGAGGAAGCTTTCAGTGGCGTCGAAGTCTACGTTGTAAACTGTACAGCGGAGCTTTTGGGTGTAGAGGAGGCTAGAGGAAGGCATATGGAGGTTGCCGCCGCAAACTGGCCCGCTACAGGATGGATGATCGGAAAAGTCTTCAGAGACTGCATATTCATCGACGTAGGGAGCACCACCACAGACATAATACCCGTCCGAGGAGGAGTTCCCTGCCCCGAAGGTAGAAGCGACGTCGAGAGGCTTATAAGCGGGGAGCTGGTTTTCACTGGTGCCTTAAGAACTAACGTTTCAGCAATAACCAGCAGGGTGCCATTAAGGGGGTACATGTGTAGGGTGTCTCCTGAAAAGTTCGCCCTCACGGCGGACGTGCACCTTGTTCTAGGACATATATCTGAAGATGAATACACTTGTGAAACCGCGGACGGGAGGGAAAAAGACGCTTATCATTCTATGGCGCGAATAGCTAGAGTTGTCTGCGCAGACCTAGAGGAGATAAGTCGAAATGACGTCCTCAAAATAGCTAAGCACATATATCTTAAGCAGCTGGAGCAAGTTGTCGAAGGCCTAGAGCAGGTCTCATCGAGAAACCCAGAAATAGACACCGTGGTCACGGTCGGGCTGGGAGAGGAGTTTTTGGCTAAAAAGGCGGCGGAAAAACTAGGCTTCACGAAGATTTACAGCCTAAAGAACATGCTCGGAAAGAAAGTATCCGAAAACGCACCAGCCGTCGCGGCAGCATTAATGATCGTGGAGAAAAAAATTGGGGCTGACGCCAAGGAACTCCTTAGAAAGATAAGAGAAGATTAGCCACCGACGCTACACCAACTTCAACAGGTTCCAGGGCACAGAATTATAGTTTACGTCGCCGCATTAACCACGCTTCCCCGGGGCTCATAAGCTATCATTGTCGCCCTTAACTCATGGGCCGAACGCACCACTATGTTCAAGTTTCAAGCATAAACTCCTAATGGGAAAAACCTTTTATTTGATAGATCGTCGGATTTCCCGGGGGAAAAATAATTAAAGGAAGCACTGACACAATGTAATTGGGCTAGGAGGAAGCTCGGTCAGAGGGCTGGGCCAGCCCCTTGACGGGGAAATATTGGTTTTCCTCTGAGCCCATGAAGCCCTCTTGAGCCTTAGACTAGCCCTAAGAAAAAAGAGTTGTCTGCTTGAATTTTCTTTCTTCTTTCTCTTTCTTTTCCTCTTTCTTCTCCTCTTTCTTTTCCTCTTTCTTCGTTTTTCTTGGTCTTTCAGGTTTATCTGTTGCTTCAAAGGGGAGGGAGGCTACTTCTCGTTTTGTGGCTTTTTGTAGCTGCTTTTGAAACGTCGTTTTCATCTCTTCGCGACCTACTTCTACCTTGAAGTTTAACGGGTATGGCTGCACGTCCTTTAGTCCGCTGAAATCAATTTTTTTCCCATGAAAAAACAGGGGTCTAGTGGAGATGGGGCGGCTCATTTTCAGCTGGCCGTCCCGCTCTTCTATTATGCCCTCCTCCAAGGCTAGTCTGAGTATTTTGAGGGCGAGTGTTGGTGTGAGCCCGTACGGTGTCCCCCAGTCAAATGAGAGAATGAAGCACCATTCTTTCGCCGTAAGGGTCTCTTTTCCCGAGAGGATGAATGGCATCGCTGAGAGGGCTTCTAGGGCATCTGCTCTCAACTCTAATCCTCCTTTTCGGGCTTTTTTGGTGGAGTGAGAGCTGGTGCCCCAGTCGCCTCGGCTGGTTTCTCCGGTATGAGGAGAAATGAGGCTGCAACTTCTATAAGCACGAGTTTCGTTTCGGGCCTCATTCTTGCCTTAACTGGTATAGCTATGAGAGAGGCGCCTGTTTTTCTCATCAGGTCAACTGACGCCACATCGATAGAGCCGGCTTCTATCAGCTGGTTCACTTGGAAGCCTTGACTTACGAGGGCTGGCTCAACCTCCTTTATAGCTCTCTCTATTATGTTGCATGCGGATGACACAAGTTTCTCTTTCTCCACGGTGGAGAGCTCAGACATGACGGAGCATAGGAAGTCTATGGACGCTAAGAATGATTCGCCTATGTATGTAAGGAAGGTTATCTTTGCCTTGTCAGCGCAGACAGCAGTCAGCACTGGTAGGGGGTCCTTGATCTCCTTTGGCTCCCTTACCAGAACCAACACGTTTCCAAGGAGTTTCTTAGGAGGCACGTCCGACTTTTCAATAACGAGTATCGGTAATCCTGGGTTTTGAAAGAGCGATTCGATGAGCTTCAGCTGCTCTTCAGCTATCTTGAGTAGGGGTATAACGATGATGCTCGAGGAATCCGTAATGCTGGAGACAAACGAAACTACATCTTCCCCTGAAACGTACTCTTCAACGTCCTTCACCTTTCCTTCCAGCTGCCTTCTAAGCGACTTAAGGATGCTACTGCAATCTACGCCTTGCCTAGGGCAGCATACCAGTTTAACGTTGCATTCATGCCTCTTCGCTAAGAAAGAGACAATGCCTACTGTTGGTTCCGGAGGCTCTTGGTCTTCTACGAGTAAGAGTATAATCGAGCTGAAGGAGGCCGGCTTTAACTCCGTTATAGGGATAATTAACCGCTGCTTAAGTCTCGCTTCGAGCTCAGCTATTTTTTCAAGTTCTTCTAAGCCCACAAGAGAACCCTCCAGTTTGAAAGAAAACGTGGGAAAAATTTTTCTAGGAAAAAACTCTCAGGACGCTCTACCGCCGCTTCAGAAAATTATCGCAAGGCATGATTTAAAAACTTTTCATCACGCAATTTAGAAAATAAACCATGACACGAAAAGCAAGCATTAAGGCTGAAGTCATAAGCACACCAAATGCTTAGAACAATAATCCAGCACATCAACCAAGACAATTAAAATAGGATAAATATGGTCTCCCTCTAAGTGAGGAAAACTTGATTCGTTTTCTGGGAGCTTAGAAGGTTTATTAGTGAGGACGCAGGAGTAATTAGTTCAGGAGGATGGGGGTGCTTTACTTGGCTGGACTTAAAGACTTGGAGTTCGAGGAGGTACTTAGGGTTATTAAGGGCGACATGGGTTTTCTTGCAAGGCTCTTGGAGGAAGGGAAGATTAGTAAGGCGGAGTGCGAGATCCTTAAGGCGTGCAGCGGTGTCATCTCAGGAGATGAGGAAGCGAGAGAAAGGCTTAGGAAGCTTACTGAGAGGCATCTTGACGCGGGAGGCTACGAGCAACTCATGAGGTTTCTGGAGTCTATGAGTAGGGTTTCATGGGTGGTGTTCGTTAGGAACTACGAGGTCAAGGGGGATTACGAGGGCGAGGAAAGCTGGAGTATTGATGAGCACAGGTCGAAGTTTGAGGTGGTTAGAGTTTCTCTAGTAGAGTATGTTGAGAAGGTGAGGGTTAAGGAGGGAGATAGCGGTGTTCGAGGAGGAACTGAAAGAAGCTGAAAAGCTTCTCATGGAAGGGGAGACTCTTAAAGCCGCTGAGAAATTTATTCAGGTAGCTGAGGGACTGGATGCCCAGGGAGATTACTTGGCTGCAGCTCAAACGTTCCTCAGGGCTGCGGAGATTTACAGGGAGAAGGGGGAGCACTATGGGGCTGCCAGCGCCTTCAAGGATGCTATGATAAGGTTTCTCGTGTCCGGGAAGCTGGATGAGGCGCTGAGGGTGGCTGAGAGCGTTAAGGAGGAGGAGATACGGTCTTCGCCTACGTTCGCTTTCGCTCTCCTTATGTTGGAGGAGAGGAGAAAAGAGCTGGGAGATAAGGCAGCTGAGGTATTCCGTCTGGAGGAGGCTGAGCCGCTTAGTGAGGAGGACGCGAGAAGAGCCGTGGGTGCCGAGGGGCGAGTGAAGTCTAAGAGTGTGAGGGTTGAGGGAGAGTTGGGGGAAGATTTTCTGGAAAGAGTTTTCGCCGACATGAGGGGGACCGCTAATCGTAGAGTCGAGTTTAAGCTGAGGGGTAGGAGCCGTGAGGGGGGCGTTGAGGGACATGTGAGCTGTGAACTAGTTCCGGCTGAGCCGCCATACTACGTTGCGGAGGTTAAGCTGGAGGCTGTATGGGAGGGAGGACTAGAAGAGGGTATACTTGAGGGGCTTATCCCGGAGGGGTTCAAAGTCGTAGATGTAGAAGGTGGAAGGGCTGAGGAGGCTGATGAAGGTACAAAGGTGATTTTCAGCGTTGTGAGGCTGACAGAGGGGGAGAAAGCTTGCTTCACGTTAAGAGCCACAAGAGAAGTGGCTAGGACAGTAGTTTTCAGGAGAGGTGGCTTGATCGATGCCGTCAGAACTTATCTGCCAGTTAAAAGGGAAGGCGGCGAGTTCGCAGTTTCTTCTGAGGTTTACGGAGTCGCTGGAGGAGTGGATGAGGTTTTTCTGGAGGACGAGATTCCACTTGAGCTTTCCATAATAGAAGTATTCCCTAAAGAGGGCGATTTGAGGCTGATCGAGAGGGAGGACACGCTTGTAAGGTGGAAGCTTAAGAGCTTAAAGGAGGGGGAAAGCGTGAAAGTGGGGTATCGCTTGGAGAGAAGACCTAGGGCTTTACTGTTCGAGAAAGAGCTAAGGCTTAAAGACGGAAGAATACTAGCCAAGGCCATAAAGACCGTTAAGCCACTGGATGAAGGGAAATATATTGTCCAGGTGAGTGTTAAAAACCTTTCCAGAAGCACGCTCAGCAACATAGAACTTGTAGACATAGTTCCTAAAGGGCACATCGTCAACGCTGAAGGGTGCGAAACAGCTAAGAGTAATGAGGAAACGCGGCTCACCTGGAAGGTCCCTCTCCTTAAGGAGGACGAAACGTTTAAGGACGCTTACTGGGCAACGGGAGACCACCTCGACCACAACCAGCCACTATACATCAAGCTTGAAGGATACGAAACAGTAAAAGTGGAGAACGCAGGCATAACAAGATATAAGGGCGCACTTAAGGGCGAAAAAGAAGTATATGAAAAGAAACAGAATAGATAGATAGGAACAAGCGAACTCATAAACGCGTTTCATAATAGTTGAAGAAGAAAACAAAGAAAAAAAGAAATTAGAAATTAAAAGAGAGAAATAAGTTAAGAGGCTTATGCCGTTGCTGGTTTAGCTTCCTTTGCTGGTTTAGCTTCCTTTGCTGGTTTAGCTTCCTTTGCCTTCTTGGCTGGCTTAGCTGGCTTGGCTGCTTTTGCTGCTTCCGCTGCGGCTGCTTCTTTCTGTTTAAGCTTCTCTTCTTCTTTCTTTGCTTTCTCGGCGGCTTTCTCTATTTCTCTCATGCTTTTCTCCGTCTGGCTAACCAGCTTCTTTACGACGTCTACTCTTATCTTTGAAGGCTTGTTTGTCGGTTGACCAAGCGACTCAAGAATTGACTTATACTCTTTGAGGGCTTGCTGAGCTACTTCTTTAGCTGCAATTAGAGGATCCTTCGCGGCTGCTTTCTTAGACATACTCTCCTCGCCCCTCTTATTTTTGTCAATGAATCTTTTACTGTTCTTCATCCTTAAATAGTTGATCTCAGCCAGAAAATAAGAGTGGAATTAGGAGAGTTTTGATGGGAAATGATGCGACCGAAAAAAGTTTTAACGTTAGCAGCATCTCGTCTCTGAGGGTCTATCGAGTTTTTCTGGGGTGAGTGGTACAGGTGTATTTGTTTGACTTGCACGTGCATACTTACTGTTCGAGGCACCCTGTTTGGGGGAACGACGCTGTTAGTAGCCCTAAGGAGGTTGTTGAGGAGGCCGCTAGGAAGGGGCTGGACGGAGTGGCAATAACAGATCATAATACTACTAAGGGAGGCTTGCTGGGGCTTAGGGTGGCTAAAAGTAACGGCGTAGTGGTCATTCCCGGCGTCGAGATAAGTAGTGTTAGAGGGGACATACTGGTTCTGGGCTTAATGGAGAAGCTGGAGTTCAAACCCAAAAGGATGGATGTGGGAGAGGTCATAGAGCTTGCGAGGGAAGCAGGGGGAGTCGTGGTGCTTCCACACCCCTACAGGCGCAGTAAGCCCCCGACCTTTGTGATGGAGTTCAGAGTAGACGCACTTGAGGGGTTTAACGCCAGGACGTCGAAGCGGCTGAACGAAAAGGCTAAGAGACTTGCTAAGGCTGAAGGCATACCTGTCGTTGCTGGTAGTGATGCCCACACGCTTAACGAGATAGGCAATGGGGTTACAGGCATCACCGCCGATGACAGAAGGCTGGAGGACGTGCTCGAAGCCATAAGTAAAGGCAAAGTCACGATAACGCGAGAAAACCCATTTAAACTCACTGAGAGAATGAGGTACTACGGAGTGAAAATACGAGACTTGATATTGCATGGAAGAGAATACAAGTGCATAGAGGAATGACCTAGTCTGTAAAAATGTTTGTCCGTCGTTTCGGCTTTGTGTGTTCCTCCACTGAACCTTTCAGCTTTCCGTGATTTTTGGATGTTACGTTTCGCTGTTCCTTTTAGCTTTTTTCGACGATGAGAGTTAGACCTGAGACTCTTACCACTTTCACCTTTGATCCTGCCGGTATGGTGGAGTTATCCGCTGAGCGGGCTGACCAGACTTCCCCCTTTATAAGGACTTGCCCCCGTGGATTAAGCGTGGTTTTCGCCAGTCCCTCAACTCCAATTAACGCTTCCGGATCGAAGCCGGATTTCAGCTTGCGTATTTCGCTGACCTTGTACACTAGGAACCCGAAGAATGCCGCTAGCAAGCCTGATATCGTCAGCAGGACTGTTGTGAGCGATTGCACGAAGGACTGAGTGAAGAGCCATCCTGCTGGGACCACCATAAGGCTTCCAAGTACTAGGCACACAACGCCTCCTATGGCGAGAACGCTGGTTCCGGTCTTAAGCTCCAGTATCAGTAGCGTGAATCCGAGCAAGAATAGGAGAATGGCCGCCACGTTAAGCCCCAGCACGCCTAAGCCTAGAAGGGAGAGAAGGAGAGATATTGAGCCGCCCACTTCAGCTCCGTAGCCGGGAGTCTTGATTCCTATTATAAGCCCGAAGATGCCGAGCATAAGGAGGGAATATGCCACGTAGGGGTTAACTAGGAAGTCCAGAACCTGGTACTTGACTGGCTTCGGGTAAAGCAGCGGGTAGGACCCGCTTAACCCTGAAAGGGATACTGTTCTGACAGGGTTGTAGCTTTCAGCGTCCTCTTCCTCCACTAGTCTCCATGAAAATGTCCCCGTCTCGTTGTTCATGTACTGGATTAGTGCCTTGCCCTCAAGCTTCGAAAGAAGCTCCGGAAGACTATTAGCTACGAGCTCTATAACGCCGCTTTCTTTAGCTTGCTCAGGGAGAAGGTTCAAGTTTACGTAGACGAACTGGCTTGCGACAGTCTCGTTCCTCGAGTGAAGGCGGACGTGCGCCACCATTAAAGCAGCCATAGCGTTAACGTATTTCGGATCGTAGATGGGCTGGCCACCCATAACCGGCTGGCATGAACCAATAACCGTTCCACTAGACATGGCAGCAATGTGGCTTGCCATGAGGAGATATGTTCCTCCACTCCAAGCAGTTGAACCAAAGGGAGACACGAAGACGCAAACGGGCACCCAGCTCAGCTCGAAAAGGTTCATTATCTCGTTCACGGCTCCGAGCTCTCCGCCTGGAGTGTTGATGTAAAAGACCACAAGCCGCGAGCCAGCCTGCATAGCGGACATCAAGACTTCCTGAACCATGTAGACGGTGGACCGGGTGATTTCGCCTTTTATCTCACTCACAACAATGGAGCCGCTTGTGGAAGCAGCAACACTCATCTCGCCATGACATATAGGGGAAAAAATGGCTGATAAAAGGATGAGGAGAGCCAGTGCTGAAAAAACAACGAAACTCGCCCTCAACAAGACCCCTCTTTTCAAACCTCTGAGAAAAACCTTCTAAGAGAAGATAGGAGCTTAGGCATTATTAAAAATTTCATTAAAGTGAGGGGGGCGAATGACGTGGAAATGTTAACGTCTGAAAATTTTAAATTTATGGGGGGTGATGAATCTATTTGAAATGCATTTTAAATGCATTAAAGAATCAATGGTGCATGTTATGGATTTGGTTGAGAGGGTGTTAAGGGCGCTTTCATGTGGTCCCAAAACTACTGATGAAGGGGCGAAACAGCTTGGTGTCTCTTGGGCTACTGCTAATGGGTTACTACTTCAGTTAGCTGGAAGTGGCAAGGTGAAGCACGTCAGGAAGGGGACGCGTAAATGTCTTCTTTCTTAATCAGCCTGAAAGGTTAAACTTCAACGTTCCTTCTCGAGGAAAACTGTAGCTTTTTTGTAACAGTAGACGAGCGTCATCTCCTCAGACAGGAAATTAGGAACGCATTCAAGCAATACATAGAAATCTGCGACCCTAAGGAGGCACTAGAAATATTATTTAGAATGTTATTTTGCCTTTTCTAGGAAAAGGCTAAAGCAAGGCTCCCAACACGGTTAGTAGCGTCGCTAAACTACTGCAACATAATAGAAGAAAAAGGAAGATATTACCGGCTACCGCTAAAAGACTCCGAGCTTCTCATGAAATGGAAAATGGCATTTTAGGAGAAATGGGTTTTCCATGTGAAACTCTCAGAGTTCAGCCGGTGTCCTTTAGACGTCTGGTATCCACTCTAGCTGCTTGTAGTACTGTATTGTTTTATCTATTCCTTCCTCTAGTGTTGTTTTCGCTCTAAACCCGAGGATTTTTTCTGCTTTTGTCGGGTCTGCCTGCGTTTTATAGACGTAATTCTTTATAGGGTTTGGGACGTATTTTGGCTTAATGTTCTTTCCGAGCTTCCTGTTAAGGATCTCCACTATCTTGTTGAAGGATGTATCCTTGCCTGTCCCCACATTGAAGACATCGTACTCTATGTCCTTCTCCATGGCTCGCATAGCCGCCTCGACGGCGTCCTTAACATAAACGAAGTCTCTTGTTTGGTTACCATCACCGAAGATCACGGGGGGCTTGTCCTTCATCATGCACCAAAGGAACTGTGTTATGTTGTTGGCGTATTGTCCCTTATACTCTTCTTTTGGGCCGTAGATGCTAAAGTGTCTGAGCGTGATCACGTTTAGACCGTAGAGTTTATGGTAGAGTTCGGCGAGCCTCTCTATGGCTATTCTAGCCTCCGTGTAAAAGTCAGTGACGAGGGGAACAGCGTCCTCCCTCCATGGGGTGGGGAGCCCATTGTAAAGACTTGACGTGGAGCATAGGATGACTCGGGAGCCGCAGTCCTTTGCGAACTCGAACACTGTGATGGCGTCGCCTATAGCCTCAGCAACTCTCCTCCTGTCTTCCTTATACATCGGGGAGGAAGAGTAGATCCCGTAATGGAGGACAAAGTCAACCTTGGGAAGGCTGAGAGAAGGGATCTCTCCAGCACCACACTTGAAAAGCCTAACGGAGTCCATTACGCCCTCCAGGTTCTTCTCATTTCCAGTATGCATGCTGTCAACGACGTAAGTTTCAAAACCCTTTTCAACGAGCTCAAAAACAATGTTGGAGCCGATGAAGCCGGCACCACCAGTAACCAGAACCCTCACAAAGGTAACCTCCATCAATAAAGTACCAGTAGGGAGACAACTAAATAGTTCAGGTAGCAATTTAAAAACGTTTTTGCGAAACGCTACGCGAAAGCACAGCCCCTAATTTTTAGTTGGGACTCGTGAAA
>JAHLWW010000021.1 GCA_019057715.1 Candidatus Jordarchaeum sp. JNZ_1113 | reverse complement strand
CATATAGCCTCAACTTCGTGTCTGGGAATAGGGCAAAACTTCTCAAAGATCTTCACTTCCTTAGCACCGTGCGCTCCTTTCTCAACATTAGGAACCCCAACAACGAAAAACCACTTTCCGGGCATGTTATACCTTACCAGTACCGGTGCGGGGGGAGCTGAGGAGGCGGATGAGGGAAGAAACTTTTCCTTATCCTTCCCCTTGCCGAAGCTATGCCCCCCATCCAGAATGAAACCTCCTCTCTCAAAGGCTGCAACACCAATACCGGATGTTCCCCCCCTTCCCGTAATCGACGCGAGGCGCCTTACGTCGCAATTTAATCCAAAAAGGGAGGATACAGCCTTAGCAACGGCAAGCGAAAGCTGAGTCTTGGAGCCCAAGCCAACATGCTCCGGAATGGCTTCCAGAACTTCCACTCTGACCCCTGATTCTATATTGAACGCCTCGACGACTTTTCTGAGCACAGCTTCAGCGGAGTCTTTCCTTAGGCCATAAACTTCTTGCCTGTCAGAGAGAGAGGCTTTCACAACAACGTTGGGCCTATCTATAGCCACACCTATTCCGCCGTCCACCCTGCTGAGAGAGCCATTTAAGTCGATAAGCGTGAAGTGGAGGCGGGCCGGCGTCTTCACGTACACTTCCTTCAACCAAACCACCATCACGATAAAATTTAACAAAGTTTACTTAACTACATATCAATTTTCAAAGTTACACTTCAAGCCTAAAAAAAAGAAGGACAAACCTAGGATATAAGAGTTTTCGTCAGCTAGCAAAGAAACAACTTCACCAATAAACTTCAGGCTCGCAGACACATCTTTCACTAGAGGCAGCTACAGGCCAGAGTTTCGGCAGATTACTAGATTATAACAAGAAGATACATTAATTACCACTCAAAATATAATAACCGTGTCCCGACCTCGAATCAATCGGCACCTTTTACGATACATTACTCCGATCCCTTCCCCTAACACGTAATCCTCGCCTCTTCGCTATTTAGATTATACAACGCCCGAAAAGGCACTAAACCTGAAGGCACATCAATCCTTCCGCCTTTTCACGTTACATGGACCAACGAAAATTGTTTAAGAGCTACGTTGTTTAAGAGCCACGCGGTAGCCAAGACAAAAATTAATTTAAGAACTAGAAAGTACACTTGACTCATCATACCGCCAGGCAAAATTTTTATGAGAAAAATAGTCGAGTGCTTACCAAATTACTGAGCATACAGATACATGTATTTTTAATGTTTTCTTAAGTTTGAAAAAGGTATAGATGTCTATACAAGGCACTTATTCTGACAGCCCACTTATATGAGGCTCTTCAAATTCTGTCTTTTACATGCAGGATGACATGGAGAGTGTTTTGCGAGGGCTTTTCTTCACATTGGTAAGCATTAGCATACTGATTAGTTGTTGGAGGCATTACGGTCGTAACAGTAACTGAAAACACATGAAGGAGACTCATTGACGAATACAAGGCATAGATAACAAGCCTCACTTACAGGTTAGCCATAACAGCCTATCGCTCAAATGACAAAACAAGCATCATGGTCACGTCAACCTCAAGCATATTGAAAAGGCAATTTCAGCCTGCGGCAAAGCCAGTAATAAATCAAGAGCGCAATGGAAGAAGAATTAGAGAAAAAACCTAAAGCCATGTAGCTCGTAGAAAAGTCAGCGGAACTTAAATCACCAGCACGAGTATAAGAGGTCTACAAATAGCAGAGTAACACATCAACAGCACATGTGGAGACGAGGAAGATGCAAAAGCATGTATGAACACGCCTATTGAATCTGTGTCATCCTTAAGTTGCCAATGAAAACTTAAAGGCTGAAACGGAAGAGGTAGTGAAAGGTTAACTGTTCGGCGACAGAGAACTTACTAGTAATTTAAAGGTGAAAAATGGAATAAATGGTGCGACCGCCGGGATTTGAATTCCCTGGCCACCTTTATGTGGCCTCCCGGGTCACAGGCTTGGGGGGCCTGGGTCCTAGACCATTCTAGAGCCCCACGAGGGTTGGCTAGACCACGGTCGCTCAGTATTAGAGGTTGGACGCTCACCTTTAAAAATTTTCGATGTTATGTTTGTGGTTGAACTTGTTGTTTAGTGTTGGAGGGTTTTCGTTTTGAGGGTTCTTCCAGTGGGTAAGGTTCCTGTTGACGTTTTAGAGAAGGTTGTTTTTCCACGTGTTGGAGCTAGGAGTGAGCGGGTTATCCTTGGCCCTGCTGTTGGAGAGGATGCTGCTGTAATTGATGCGGGGGATAAGTTTCTTGTCGTTTCTTCTGACCCAATAACGGGTGCAAGTAGGGATGTTGGGTGGTATGCGGTTCACGTTAATGCCAATGATGTTGCTGTTAGGGGGGCTAGGCCGCTGTTCTTGACTTTGACTGTGCTTCTTCCGAGGGGGGCGAATGAGGAGCTTTTGGAGGAGGTGATAAAGGGGGCGGATTCCGCTGCTAGGGAGCTTGGTGTATCGATAGTTGGTGGTCACACCGAGGTTACTCCGTTTTTGGATCATCCGGTGGTTTGTGGTACGATGATAGGGGAGGTTGAGAAGGAGAAGCTTGTAACCACAGGTGGTGCTAAACCGGGGAATTTGATTGTTGCCACCAAGCATGCAGGGCTTGAGGGGGCTTCGATCTTGGCATGGGAGCGATACGGGGAGCTAGTTGACGTCGTTGGAAAAGAGGCGCTTGACAGGGCTAAGAGGTTCTCTGAGGAGCTGAGTGTTGCGCGTGAGGCGCTAGCCCTTAATGAGAAGTGTAGAGTTATGGCTATGCATGACCCAACGGAGGGAGGAGTTATTGGGGGTTTGATTGAGCTGGCCATAGCCTCAAAAGCAGGTTTTTGTGTTGAGGTGAAAAACATCCCCGTCTCTGAGGAGACAAGGAAAATTTGTGAGGCGCTGTCAGTCAACCCTCTTAGGCTAATATCTAGTGGAGTGCTGCTGGCGGCCATTGAGAGAGAAGATGTTGAGGTGGCAGCTGAGGTGCTCAATGGTTTAGGTGTGCGGTGGAGTATAATAGGCGAGGTTACTGAAAGAGGTAAAATAGTAATAGGGGAGCAGGGGGCTGTAGAGGTTGGTGGCGAAATTGTTGAAGAGTTATGGGAGGCGCTCAGGAGGCCTGTTGTGCGGCGTTAAGCTGTGAACGGAGAATTTTTATTTCTGAAGGGAGAGGTGGATGAGTTAGTAGAGGAGTGAAGGGATTTTCATGAAAGTTAAGGTTAGCGGAGAAACCATGAAGCTGTGGGAAGAATTTGTGACGCCCTTCCTGCCCAAGGAACACTTCCTCTATAAGCCTTATACCGAGTACACGTTTAGAGGCGTCGAGAGAGGAAACGAAATAGTGGAGCTTTTTAATTATGTGAAGATCCCGGTTGGAGGAAAACTGGCGCTTGACCTAGGGCTTGGTTCGGGCGGAATATCGATAGCTTTCTCCATGAGGGGGGCGAAGGTTGTAGGCATAGATGTGGAGAAGCACTACCCTAGGATAGCACACTCTTGGGCGAGAGATAACAACGTGGAGTTAGATGCCATATTGGCGAGCGGAGCGAGCCTGCCCTTCAAGGACGAAGCGTTCGACATCATAATATGCAATGACGTAATAGAGCACGTGAAAGAGGCGGAGAAATGCTCTGAGGAAATAAGTAGAGCTCTTAAGTGTGGTGGCGCCCTCTACATAACATGTCCTAATAGGATTGCGCCTTTAATAGTTGCGAGGGATGGACATTATGGTCTTCCTCTCCAATCGCTCATGCCGAAGAAGTTGGCTGATGCTTACGTTAGAGCGGCGAGACGAGCAGTACATGACAACGTTCCCTACCAGCCAACGTTTACAGGGCTGGTAGAGCGCTTCAGGAAGCTTGGAATAAAGTTATACTCGGTCGAGTTAAGCATGCAGCTTAAATCGTTCTTCGAGCCACGAAGCCAAAAACTATTCTCAAGAATTAAGAGGGTCATCG
Organism: Candidatus Jordarchaeum sp. JNZ_1113; assembly: GCA_019057715.1. Lineage (GTDB taxonomy): Archaea > Asgardarchaeota > Jordiarchaeia > Jordiarchaeales > Freyrarchaeaceae > DTBI01. Next base: position 11,985 of record JAHLWW010000021.1, on the reverse strand, counting down.
CCAGATACTTTCCCGGAGCAGTGGAAATTTACTCGAAGCACTTTTTCTTGAAATGGTTCACTCCTCTTTGGAGGTTTATAGGAATAAAGAAAGGCAAAAAACAGAATTAAAAGGAAAGGATGATGGACCCCGCGGGATTTACTCAACCTTTTTTCTGGGTTTTTGAATTCGCGGCCCTCTTCAGGGCACCCGCGGCCTCCCGGGTGCAAACCGGGTGCTCATGGCGCCACAGGCTCTACCAGGCTGAGCTAGGGGCCCTCATTTAATTCAAACTACTTATGCCATTTTAAATGTTTTCTCCCTCATTCTTGATGTATTATCTACGTATTACTATCTGTGAAAAGAGAGGTTATGGAAGTTTTAATCATGCAACCAGCATTTGGGGAGATTAGCGTTTCCGATTTTTTCTATAGGCATAGGGAGCTAGCAGGCTTCTCTAACCCGTCTCGCGCAACTTACATGGTTATTCGTGAAGCCGTGGAGAATAGTCTGGATGCTTGTGAGGAGGCAGGCATCCTTCCAAACATTAAGGTTTCATTGAGCTACACAGGGGATGAGTTGTGCCACTTGAGGGTTGAAGATAATGGGCCTGGAGTACCGCCGAGCGAGGTTCCTTTCGCTTTCGGCAAGTTTCTTTATGGCTCTAAATTCGGGGTTAGGCAGAGTAGGGGTGTCTTTGGGCTTGGGATCACGATGGCCCTCCTTTACAGCCAGGTTACGTCGGGTAGGCCAGCAAGGATCATCGTGAGTAATGGAGGAGACATTTTCGAGGTTAAGCTCAGAATTGACATCGAGAAAAACATGCCATTAGTTGAGGGGAAGAAGCGTCTCGCAAACATGGAGGAGTGGCATGGCTCCATCGTTGAACTCTACTTTAAGGGGGATTATCCTAGGGCTGAGAAGAGGATCATGGAGTACTTTAAGCTGACGAGCATAGCTTCGCCGCATGCCGAGATAGCGTTCACGGATCCGGCGGGCGACCAACATTTGTTTAGGAGAAGTGTGGAGAAGGCACCTAAACAGCCAGTGGAGACGCTGCCCCATCCTCATGGGGTGGATGCTGAGATGCTAAGGAGACTCCTAAAAAGGAGTGAGGGGAAAAGTCTTCTTTCCTTCATGGTTAAGAGCTTTCAGAGAGTCGGGTATGCCACCGCCAGGAAGTTTCTTGAGTCTGCCGGGTTTAGTCCACACCAGCCTACTTCGACGCTCACGAACGACGATGTGTTGGAGTTACTGGATGCTATGAGAAAGTATAGTTTTCCTCCACCAGACGCTAGATGCCTTTCCCCTATAGGGGAGGACGCTTTAAGAGACGCTATTATGAGGATTTTCGAGCCGGAGTTTGTGGCGGTGTGTGAGAGGCCGCCGTCCGTGTATCTTGGGCACCCATTCATAGTGGAGGTAGCGGTGGCGTATGGATGTAAGGGAATTGAGGGAGAAATTGTCCTTTACAGGTTTGCTAATAGGGTCCCCCTTATTTATGATGCTCATAGCGATGTTTCCATGAACGTTTTGAGGAGGTTTAACTGGGGAAGTTATCTGCATGTTCGTCCACAGGCAACAGCGGTTTTCACTCATATATGCTCAACGAGAATACCATTCAAAACTGCGGGTAAGGAGTGCATCGCTGACCCACCTGAAGTCGAAAGGGAAATAGAGTTAGCCCTAAAGGAGTGTTGCAGACGCTTAAAAACGCACTTAACTGGAAGAGTAAGCGTGGAGGAGCGAGGGAGGAGGTTTAACGCATACAAAAAATACCTTCCCAAGATTGCACAGTTTGCCTCTGAGTTGGCTGGCAGAAAAAATGCGCCTAACGTATCTCTCATTCTTGAGCGGATCCTGGAGGGGAAAAATTGAGGGATGTTTTAGTTAAACTGGAGGCGCTTGGGGAATCAATTTGCGTCCAGCTTGAAAACGGGGAGCTACCGTTTATAGACATACCGAGCAGAACAACTTCAAACATAATCTACGACAAGGCAGAGGGAAGATTCGTTCTCGGTGAAGCGAGAACTAGGAGGACGACTTCAAACGTGAAGCATCTTCGTGCATTCACACAGACAGTTTGGATGGCCTACATGGCTAAGAGGCTCATAGAAGAGGGGAAGAGCACAACTCTAAGGGACCTATACTATATGGCTGAGTCCTACGGTGTGAAGTTCAAGGACCAACAAGAGTCTGACAGTATAATAGCGGACCTTGAAGCCCTCCTCGGAGTGCCGAGAGAACAACTGCGAATATTTCCCGAGGAGAGAGCCACAGTCTACGGCGACCTCACAATAAAATATAACGTTCAAGGATACGAAAAGACGACGCTCAACCTGACCGCAAGCCCTGACGGAGTGGCAATAGGTCCGGCGCTAGCGGGAGCAGAGTTCCAAAATTGCGGAGCCGAAAGGGTGATCATGGTTGAAAGCGGAGGAATGTTCACTCGCCTAATAGAGGAAAGGGCACATGAAAAGTTTAAAGCGTTACTGATACACACAGCCGGACAAGCCCCCCGCCTAGCTAGACAATTCGCCTATAGACTGAGAAGGGAGCTAGGGTTGCCAGTATACGTCTTTACGGACGGAGACCCATGGGGGGCGCACATAGCAATGGTGGTAATCAGCGGCTCGGCAAATGCGGCCCACGTGGATAGCATAGTAATACCGGACGCCAAATGGATAGGCGTGCTTCCTACAGATATAGAAGAATACAAGCTTCCTTTCGAAAAGTTCAACGAAAAAGACTGGAAGAGGCTGCACGACCTTATGGCTGACCCAAGATACCAGTCTCCATTCTGGAGGGAACAACTTAAAAGGTTCGAGGAAGAGGGAAGAAAATCTGAGCAACAAGCCTTAAGCATACATGGATTAAGCTATGTAACCGAAAAGTACCTTCCAGAGAAATTTGCCTAAGTCTTTAGGCTTCTGAGTAGTATCGTGAGAGAGAGAGCCGCCGTCAGTTGGCATGCGACGCAGAAGGAGACCACAAGCCAAGGACCAATTCCCGCTCCTAGGTCGTACATGAATCCCATTGTGAAGCCGCCAATAAGCCAGGCTAATCCGTAAATGGTGTTGAAGACTCCGTAAGCTGTTGCTCGCATCTCTAATGGGGACATGTCGGCTACCACAGATCTGTAAATGGACTCCTGAGCCCCCATTCCAACACCATACATGAGAATTGCTATCGAAAGTAGCACAACATCGTTTTTAACTGAAAAAACTGCTGGTAACGCTGATACCAGTATTATTAGCCAGAAAACTTTCATTTTGAATCGATCGTAGGCAAAGCCCAACGCGACTGCCGTCAAAGCGTCGATTCCCATTGCTGCAGCGAAGAGCAGGGGGACAAGCCAAGGCGCAATAATGCCTCCAGCTCTGTAAGCTATAAGGGAATAGTGTAAAAAGCCAACCACGCTGAGCGCGGCAACAAGGTTATACGTCCAGAAGCGTTTATCCAACTTCCTGAGGGAGACTTTGAACGTTACATGGCGGTCCTCCGCACTAACGTAGCCGCGAAGCCTAACGTAGGCTACGTAAAGCATCATTAAAGCGGCTAAAGCGGGTATAACTAATATTGAAAATGAAAAACGAAGGTTGTTCATTGAAAAAAACATCACAGCTGAGACCAATATTGGGCCTAAAACCGCGCCAACTTGGTCTAGTAACTCGTGGAAGCCGAACGCCTTCCCAGTACCTATATCTTTAGCGACCAGTGATATAGCGGTATCTCTTGATGGGGCCCTCACTGCCTTCCCAAGCCTTTCAGCGAAAACAAGCAAGGCCGCAAGCTCCCATCCTCGAGCGAGGGCTAAAGCAGGTATGAAAAGGATGAAACTGTAGCCTAAAGCGAGGAAAAACCAGTATTTGCCGCTGTAATCGGCCAGAAAACCGCTGGGAAAACGCAGAGCGTACCCGATAAGTTCTCCTAAACCAGTAATTAGCCCGACAATCGCGGCGGAGGCGCCCAGGACCCTCAAGAACTCGGGTATAGCGCTTCTTCCACCTTCATAAACAATATCCGCTAGAAGACTAACAATCCCGAAGAGGATAACTCCATAATACCCAATCCGCCGCGTTCTCCTATCAGCCAACAAGTTAGCCTCCATTTGTCTCTTAAAAATGAAAAGAGACGTTTGAGGAATGAAAATCCCTTAATTGGGTTTTTTAAGTGTTTCGATCCACTTTCTGTTAAGCTACCCAAGATGAAAACCTGTAAAAACACTGGGCAAATTCATAATGTAGCCAACGAGCAACTTGAAGGCGGCGGCTTCGAAAAATGAAAATATATCGTAATACTTAAAAAAGACGGAAGCGTTCACCTTAAAATAGTGAAGCCGGGCGGGTAGTCTAGCGGTTATGACTCCCTGATGGAAGTTTTTCAGGGGCAAGAAGCCGCCCTCACACGGCGGAGGCCCCAGGTTCAAATCCTGGCCCGCCCACCACGCACTTCTCTTACTTCACATTGACGTTTTGTCTTTCCTGTTGAAGTGGTTGTTGCCCTAGTCCTGTTGGTTTCCAGCGGGAGCCGTCTTCGTGGTTGCAGGTGACTATTTTCTCCTTTTCCATTATCTTGAGGTGTCTTAGAACAGCGTTGTAGCTTACGCTAAGTTCTTCCGCTATTTCTCTAGCTGTTTTTGGGCTTGTCATTATGGCTTGTATGATCCTGCTTCTTGTGGATACGCCTTGTTGGACGTTTCTTTTCGTCCTGAGCACTGCTTGCGGCGTGTGGGGGATTTTCCTCCACTTAGCTATTCGCGTCATGCTTCATCAATTTAATTACATGCTTGTTAGGGTTAATTGTTTTTGCTTTTCGTTTTTCCGGAAAAGGAGGTTTAGAGTGTCCTGTACGAGCTTTACTCTTTGCACTATGTAGGGTTTGAGGTTGTAGCGTTGGATGAGTTCGAGGGCGTGTGGAAGGTATTTCTCAATAGTTGCTTGATGCACTGTGAGGACTAGTTTTCCACCGCATGCTGTGCATACGCCTTTTAATGGTGGTCTTCGGTATTTCTTGTTGCAGTTTAAGCATCTTACACTTTGTGTAGTGAACGCTTTGAGGTTTCCCACTATGTCTCTGATTATGTGTTTCTGAAGTATTTTTTCCGCCACATCTTGTTCTGTCACCGCCCTGATCTTGGAGGCGAGGGATAGCTGGGCTTCGATCTTTTCACTCATTTTTTTCAGTTTCTTGTAGGAGGTGGTTTCAGGGCCTGCGGTTATGTTTGTTGTTGGATGTGTAAAGCCGAGGCCATAGTACTGCTTTGGAGTCCCCAGTCTATGTGCGACTATGTCCAGTTTTCGTGCTTGTTCATCCGGGTTTGGGAAGGAGTATGTTGCGTTGAAGAACTCGGGAGGGTAGCTGAAGCTTACGTCTAAGTTGTGTGCTTCGCTGTCCACTTCTAACGGGTTCAGGAAGACCGTAACGATGAGGGGAACATCCATCATTCCTCCTCTCTTCTCGGGGAGGTATGCCTTTGAAAAGTTGAGCAAAGCGTCTAGAGCTAGCATTATGGCGTCTTCGTCTCCGTCGCAGTTCCTTCTCTTTGCGGCGTGCCAGTATGGGTGTGCGAGGCAGACGTTAGCTTTCGTGAATCCCACTATTCTTCCTAGGATTCCGGCGGAGGTGTGGGGGGCTAGTCCTATCACTAGGTGGCCGACTAGGTCTTCTTCTTTTTCAACTTTGTAGTATGGTTGTTGCCCGTAGAATTTGACGAGAAGCTCGTCGATGAACTTGGCAACCTTGACGAAGTAGCTGGCGCACTTGAAGGGTATAACTATGTCTTGGGGCTTTAGTTCCAGTATCTGGCTCTCCTCTGTAAGGGGGACTCCCTTATAGTCGTGAGTGTATCCGAGTGTTCTCAGTTTCTCAACCGGTACAAATACTTCTTTCGGCGTGAAGTGAGTTAGTGGGGCGTCTGTAGCGTCAAACCTGATTGTTCCATCTTTGTAAACGTATAGCCCATACTTAGCGCGCAACAACCCCTTCTCAAGCGGTTCAGGCAACTTTGTGGCGCTGGATAAACCCTTTACTCCCTTAAGTGTCTGGGGAGGAGAATGCATGCTGATGTTCTTCATGGCGGCGGCCAGCTCCGCCTTCAAGTCTATCGTTAATCTACTGTATGGCTTAGCTTCAGCTCCGCAACTCGGGCAACGTCCATTACTTGTGGGAAGCCCGCACTTGGGACAACCCATAACTTGAACCGTTCTGCAACTGCAACTTTCACAGTAAATTTTGAATGTTTCATTTCCGCATTCAGGGCAACGCCTCCTTGAAACTTCAACTTTTATGACGCCGTTCATCGCTGCCTTTGAGACGTCCCTCTCACGGCCTCCCTTAAGCTCGACTGGGAAAAGTACGTGTACTGGCGGGCTTAAAGTTCTCTTGTCTGCTTTCTCCGGCCTACCCATCCTCGCCCCTATATATACAGGGGCTTTTGGCTTGACGGGGAAGCCTGCTAGAGCCGTGACGAAGCTGTTAGGTGTGTTGGCGGAGTATACCAAGAGGCTGTTGTGACTTATAGGGCGCCCCCCCGCCAAGCACGCTGAGAGAATGAACGTCTCGTCTTCCCCCAAAACTAAGTCGTTCCCATCCACTTTGTGGGGAATGCATAGAGTTTCTAGAAGTTGCTTTATGCGTTGGGAGATTGGAGCCCTTATTGTGGAGCCAACCTTAAAGCGTTCCACGTATTCCTTAAGCTCCAAGATGGAGGGAATATCAACGTCTTGCCAGTTATATGTGTATCTTGGGTGGAGGGGGACTTTCAGCTTTCTGCTTATATTAACTGCTTCCTGCGCGGTGGGTTTAACTTCGAATGGTTTTTCAAGCAGTAATCTTAATCGCTCCTCGCTTAAGCCTAAGAGCTGGCTTACACGCTCTGGTCCTCCAAGCTGATTCACCTTTAAAAGTACCTCTTGAGACCACCATTCCTCACATATACCTGATGGGAGAAGCACGTGGTTGTTTTCCAAGAACTCGCCAAACCCAACTAGAATGTCGCCTAGAAACAGTAATTTCTCCACTTTGCCTGACAACGCAATGGCATCCTGAAGACTTTCAACTTTCACCACGCTACCATCCTTTAATCTGACCACTGGGCCCTCTATGCTGTCCACTGGCATAACGACCGCGCCCTTGCCCGGCCTCTCCGTTCTTATATGTGTTCCAGGAGCCAAGAATCCGTCGAGAAGCACCATTGTTGCCGGATGTATTCCTACGGCTGCTAGCCCCGTGTTTCGGGAACGTCCATACCTCAGCCTGAAGCCGCCGACAGCCGAGGGCATAGCTAGAATGGGGCGCCCTGCAACAACATCTGAAAGGTACTTCTCGCTTGGCGAGATAGCCTCACTCTTTTTTTCTTCCTCTTTCTTATCTTTGGATTTTCCGAGCTCAGACAGCCACTCCCATCCGGTGAGGCCAATCTGCTCCACGAGCTTCTTAAGCTTCTTGGCTTTCCCTATAATGCCGTCGTTAAGCACCAGTATTGCTCCTCCTCTAAGCTGGTTTGTCTCAACCCGACTCAGGTTCCTGTGCCCTGAGACCTCAAATGGGTCTGTAGGTTCTCCCGTTACTTCAACCGGTAGATTTCTAGCGGCAAGTCTCACTTCTTGGGGGGATGAGGGATACTGAAGGTGGGTGACGCGGCGCTCATAGAGGTCTATTTCTTCGACATAGCGTTCAACTTCTTCTTCTGAAGGCTTATACCTTTCAAGGTGAAGAAGACGCCTTATGAAGTCGGCTACTATGACGGACACCGCTTGCTCGGTCCCCCCTGCCGATCTTATCGGTCCAGCGTAGTAAACGGCAAGGTAACTTGTGCCGTCAGGGTTACTTTTGATCTTAACCCCGGCGACTCCCTCTATTGGGGCGGCAGTAACGCTCTCTGTTAGGAGGGCTAGCGCCACTCTGAGGGCGATGTCTGCGGCTTCCTCTTCCGAGGAGAAACGGCAAAAGTGACCATAAACAACTTCTTCAGCTATCTTAAATGCAACCTCTTCTCTCGAGGCCTCTTTGAGTAATTCTCTTATTCTCTCTCCAACGCCCTCAAGACCCGTTATGCCTTCAACCCTTGCTGCTATGTCCTTAGCCGGCTTAACCTCCGGCTCAGGGGAGGGATCTACTCCCTTAGCCTTGGCTCTGCTTGCAAGCTCGTAAAGCTTGTTAAACGAGTCTTCCAGAGACTTAAAGTAACCATTAATCCATTCCACTTCACCACTCATCACAAACCACCATTATCAGTTCAGGAAGGCTTCTCTATGCATTCGGTTAATAAGTCTGCTATTAGAGGTAGGTCGAATACGTTCATTTTCAATTTCGGAAGGATAGATAGCAGCTGTTTAAGTGTTGCCATTACCAGCAGGTTACATTTTTCGACCTTGAAATCTATTGCCCCGTGGGGGGTTGCTACTTCGCCGCCAGCCGAAAGCAAGTGCTGCTTTAATGCTAACGCCGCTGGCGTGGGAACATTTCCAAGAAATATCACACGGTGAACGCCTTTCTCAGACATAAGCTTGGAGCCGGCTTCGCTCACATTAACCACGCTCATTAATTCTTCGACGTCGTTCACATCATCGACCAGCCAACTTAAGTCGACAGCGAAATAGTCTCCATGCTCCACGACTCTAGTTTTTACACCTGAAATTGCTTGCGCTACGAGAGCAGCCTGTCTAGCCTCGGCAACGTCATGTGTCCTTATTACATCTGCGCCATTATAGACTGCAACCGCGGTGGCTGCTACTGAGCCTATAAGCCTGTCCTCGGGCTTAGGCAAACTGAGAATGCACCCTATAAAGTGCTTTCTCGAAACGCCGACCAGTAGGGGTTTACGCAGAACCTTCAATCTTCGAAGACCCCTTAACAGTTCCAAGTCGCACTCATATGGCTTACCAAAACCAATTCCGGGATCCACAACGATCTTCTCCGGTGATACACCCGCGTCCTCGGCTAGTTTTATACTCTCCTTAAGTGAGGTCCTCACTTCAGTTATGCTTCTTGCATCACCCGGCTTTTTAACGGTAGCCATCAAAATGCATGATGCTCCAAAGTCCGCTACAATGGAAGCCATTCGTCCATCTTCCTTAAAGCCGCTCACATCATTGATTATTTCCGCCCCCTCTTTGAGGGCGGCCTCAGCTACCGAGGCTCTTCGCGTATCTACTGAGATAGGTAGACTTGTAACGTCCCTGAGCAACCTAACAGCACGTACAACACGCTCCAACTCTTCATTTTCAGACACTGGCTTTACTCCGTAAATCTCTGGGGGAGCGGATGATGCGCCGCCCACGTCAAGAAAAGAGGCGCCTTCCTTCTCTACTCTCAACGCATATCTTTCAATCTCTTTTTCATCGGTAAAAACAGATCCCTTGTAGAAGGATTCAGGGCCTAAATTCATGACAGCCATTATTCTGATGGGGTAACCGTCACCGACAGGAACACCACCCATAATGGAGAAACACCACTTCTTCATAAAAACACCTTAAAAGGCGATAATTTCTTTAGATGCTTCACACTAATAAGTCTTCGTCTTTTTTAAAATTACTTTTAGAAGCGTGAGAACTATTGTATGCATTTATCCTCAAAGTGGATGAAGCTGCTGTTTTTATTGATGTTCAAAGCACTAGAAAACCAAAATCCTGCTAAAGCATCACTCTTTTAACATTAAAGTCAAAGGGTCCTAGGAGGGGACTGACACGATGTGACAAAAGATATTTAAGCAGCGAGTTATTACTCACGCTTGAACAACGATAAAAATTTAAATACTCTAGCGTTGGATTCTGATCTATCTCATTTTGCTGTAAGGGAAGAGTGAGTGGTCATGGTTCATGAGCAGATTACTGAAAAAATTAATCAGTTGCGCCAAAAAGGAGACCTCCCGCCTCTTCTCGTAAACCAGCTGGAAGAGAAACTAAAGCAACGAGTAGAAATGCATCAAATCAAACCGCAGGAAATAGATGAGATAATAGAGAGAGTAAAGAAAGAGTACTTGAAAAGCACAATAGAGCCGGAGGAGGCGGTTGGAATAGTTGCCGCGCAATCTATCGGAGAACCAGGCACGCAAATGACGCTACGTACATTTCACTATGCAGGTGTCGCGGAGCTTAACGTGACTCTAGGTTTACCTCGTTTGATCGAGATTATTGATGCACGGCGCAACCCATCAACGCCCATGATGGTTATCTACTTAGATGAAGAGCACCGATTTGATCTGGAAAAGGCGAGGGAAGTTCAGCGTTACATTGAGATGACTAAGATTGAGAGCGTAGCGTCTAGCGTTGAAATTGACCGGATTACCGGCCAGATTGTAGTTAATCTTGACCCCGAACTTCTCGAGGATAAGGGGTTAAGTGTGGATGATGTTGTTGAAGGGCTTAGGAGACTTAACAAGGGGGATGTCGAGTACGATGGGTTTGTCGTTTATCTAACGCCTAAGGTTGAGGGGTTGATCGATCTTTATAAGCTCGTTGAGAGGGTGAGGGGAGTTACCCTTAAGGGCGTTCCCGGTATAGAAAGGGTGGTTGTTAAGAGGGAACAGGGAGAGTATGTTCTTTACTCCGAGGGGAGTAACCTAGCTGAGGTTTTAAGCGTCCCGGGTGTTGATACGAAGAGGACGTTTTCTAACCACATTCACGAGGTCGCTTCAGTACTCGGCATCGAGGCAGCGAGGAACGTTATTATTCGTGAGGCGATGGGCGTATTAGAGGAGCAAGGGCTTAACGTGGATGTTAGGCATATTTTACTAGTTGCTGATCTGATGACCATGAATGGCGAAGTCCAACAGATTGGGCGCCACGGAGTAAGTGGTGAGAAGGAAAGTGTACTGGCAAGAGCCGCTTTTGAGACTACTGTAAAGCATCTCATAGAGGCGAGTGTTAAGGGTGAAATTGACCGGCTTAGAGGAGTAACTGAGAACGTAATTATCGGTCAAGTTATTCCTGTTGGTACGGGTGCAGTCGAGCTTCTAATATACCGTGAAAGTGGTAGAGGTGAATGAGCTTGGACTTAAATAGAGCGATCCAAGTAGCGGTTAGGTCAGGTAAAGTTCGTATGGGGTTCAAGGAAGCTTCAAGACTTTTGAAGTTGGATAGCCCTAAACTTGTGATTCTCTCGGGAAACTGCCCCGAGGATGTGCGGCGTGAGGTAACATACTACTGCAAGCTCTCAAACGTTCCACTCATCGTTTATCCGGGGTCAAGCTGGGATCTTGGGGCGCTCTGTGGTAGGCCGCACATGGTGGCTGTTTTGACTATACTCGATCCCGGTGACTCTGACATTTTGAAGATGATTGAAAGGGGGTGATTAAGTGGCTGGTCATGGTGTTAAATTGACCGCTGAAGAATTAAGGTATATTGCCCTTTTCGAGACTTTGACTGGAGCAACTGCCAAAGACTGCGTTGTGGACGCCGAAGATGGACGATTAATATTTGTCATCAAGCAGGGTAACCTCGGAATGGCAATAGGAAAGCGTGGAGCTAACATTAAGAAGGTTCGAAGCGTTCTGGGCAAGCAAGTTGAGGTTGTAGAGTATGCTGACTCGCCTGTTAACTTTATTCAAAACGTGCTTGCACCAGCTAGAGTCAGGTCGGTACATATAACAGAGAAAAGAGATGGAAAGAAAATAGCGATCGTTAACGTGGACCCAAAAGATAAGGGGCTAGCTATAGGGAAAAACGGGCGGACAATTGCTAGGGCGCGACTACTTGCCCGCCGCCACTTCGGAATAGAAGACATCATAATCAGTTGAATCAGTTGATCATAGCTGAGTTTGAAGTTGGCTATCGGAACTATTGTTAGTGAAGTACTTTTCACTATAAGGTGGATGAGGAAAAGTGGAGGAGGAACTCGTACCTGTTTTGGATGACATCTTGGAAAGAGTTAGAGACAGGTTGTTGAGCGACTGGCGTGAAGCGAGAGAATTATTAGGCTTTAATGTTAAGGGTGATGAAACGAGAAAATTTGATGTAATGGCTGAAAAATTTCTGGTAGAGGAGATTAAGAGGCGTTACCCAG
>JAHLWW010000020.1 GCA_019057715.1 Candidatus Jordarchaeum sp. JNZ_1113 | reverse complement strand
CGTCTATGGGGCTTTCTTTTCTTCTTATCGACGTGGTGAGTATGAGTATTCCGTTTCTCTTGAGGATTCTTGCAAACTCGTTCATCATTTCTTGCGGCTTGTGGCTCCACTGGAACTGGTCGAAGCTGAAGACGACGTCGACGCTTTCGTCAGGGATCGGCCACTTGGATTTCATCGAGGAGTCGAGGAGGACGAAGTTAACGTTGCTTAGCTCTCCCAGCCGCTTCTCCGAGGATCCTGGAGGCTTCACTATCATGTGCGCGCATTCGTCAAGAACGTTGGGGTAGAAGTCTGCACATATAACGTGGCAGTCAAAGTCCAGGTAATCAAGTATGGATGCCGTCCCAGCTCCGAAGCCGCAGCCAACGTCGAGTATAACTTTCCCCTTAAGGCGTTTCCCGCCTCCGAGCTCTAGGGCGAGGCGGCGTGCTGTGTCGAAAAGAGGGTGCTGCCTTTGGAAGTATAGCACCGTCGCCACTTCTGGCGAGACGAAGCTGACGGCGGCTCCCCTGAGAACGTTGAGGGCGACGCTGTAAAGCATGTTTTCGATTCCCCTCAGTAAAACCTCAAAGACGCGTATGGCTGGATGTTTCTCTCTCATAGCACGAAACTGCTCCACCATCCTCCAGTCGACACGAAACTTGTCGTCTTCACTCGCAAGAACACCCGCATCCCTTAAAGTCGAAAGGATATCCTTAAGCAAGTCAAGCTTTTTAACTCCTCCAAGGAATCCTGAAATCTCGTCAATGCCACGTGGTTCACTCATAAATTCCAAGACGCCCAGCTTATCGAGGTAGATTATCAGCTTCAAAACAGCAAGAACATCAAGAGTCCGAGTTATGGATGAAACAAGCAGTATTTGGCGAAGGTTCCTCAGAACGGTAAACAGCAACCTCAAAACAGACATACATTTTCCCCCTCTCCGCGAGACAAGACCCTTCAAAAACACGCGGAAGCGTCCTTAATAATGCCTAACATCCTTTATCTTCCTCCAATTTTAACTTTAACTTTTCCCCTTCATTAAACGAAACACTGAAAAACATTTATGTCTTACAAAGCCGCACTGCAAATATGAGGGTGACCGATAAACTGCTTTTTGGTGACAGACTCTTAGTTAAAGCCTGAAAAACTGACCGGGTTTAAGTGGGCAAAAAGGCTCGAAAAAAGAGGTATAGCCGTTGAGGTGCATGGTAGGCTAATAAAGTTTATAGAGGCGGCTTGGGGCTTCTCTTTGTTGGAGGAATATGAATTGAGTGCGCCTGATGAAGAAGTTGTTCCTCTTCACGCCCATACTTATTTTAACGTGTCGGAGTCCGGTGAGTTCTGCCAGTACTTGATTTACGACTACTATGACCCTGAAGGGTACTATGCCTCCCTGGAGGCTGACCCCGACGAGTATGCTAGGGAGATGAACAGACTTTGGGACAATATGCAGGGGTTCTTGGATGAGGAGAAAAATGAGGTTAACGGGGAGCCTGTCCACCCGGAAGTGGTCTTCATAGACTTGGGGTTCAGGGGGAGGGAAGAACTGCCATTCGTAACTTGGGTCATTACCTTTAGGGGAAACCTGGTCTCCGGGCTTAACACCTATGTTACTTGGAGCGAAGAGGAAGAGCTCGATTACGACTGTGAAGCGATATGGGTTTTCCCGGAGGGGGCCGAGATAGTTGATGTTAGGACACTAATGGAGTACGAGGTGCACGCTAACATACTTTCGTTATGGGCGAGGGAAAGGGACATAATAGGAGGATACGAGGAAATAATATTCAGAATTCCGTAGTGCTCCCGTAGTGCTCACTAAGCGAAAAGGATGCATATTCAACTACTCGGTAAAGCGCACATGACCGCTTAAATAAAAAATTTTGTGGCGACAGTATTCCTTATTAGTAGCTAGTTTTCATTTAACCGTTTAGCGTTTCTCAGAGGTGATTGAATGAAGGGTGGAAAGGCTCCAAACGTTACTGCTTGGCTTTATGGTGTTCTGATTGGATCCGGGCTGATCGCTTTCCCCATTGTTCTTGCTTTTTGCTACGTTGTCCATTTAGCTGTGCCGGGTTTGCCCTTCTACGTGTGGGCGGCTTTGACTCCGCTGATATACTTGATCGCTAAGTGGACGTTCAACTTCGCCGCTCTAGGGCTGATCAGGGCGTCCCTCAGGCCGGTTAATGAAGGATACTATGACATGGACCCGTCAAACCCTAACGTCGGAAACTGGATGCTTAACGCGTCGCTGACGTCGATGGGGCGCTACCTTGTGGGCTTTCTGCCTCTCGGCCAGCCTGGGCTCGCAAGCCATGTGCTCAGGATAATTGGAGCCAGAATGGGGCGCAACGCCATAGCTTCGTCCATCATAGACCCGCCGCTCGTAGAGATGGGTGATGGCTCCGTTGCAGGTGGAGGCTCTATAATTTCGGGGCACGCCCTTGACGGCAAGAAGATCTACGTTGGAAGAGTGAAGATAGGAAGGAACGTGCTCATAGGCGGGAACACGATAGTTCTGCCCGGAGTTGAAATAGGAGATGGAGCGGTGATTGCTGCAATGTCGCTGATCCCTAAGAAAACAAAGATACCGCCGAGAACCGTTTGGATGGGAATACCTGCAAGACAGGTAGGCTACGTGGACGAGGAGGGAAACATAATCATCGAGCGAAAGGAGGGGGAGGGGGGCGTCAGTGGACACATTTAGCCTTTAACCCCCAGCTATACTCAGGAGAACAATGAAGAGAAGAACGCCCCTTTCTTCCTAAATTTTACTTTTCTGTGGTTTCGGAGAGAAGAGCGATCATATTTTTCAGAGACATTTACTTTCTGGTTAAAAACTAGATTAATGAGTGAAAAACGTAAGGTTTGGGGGGACTTCATAGCTATACACATTTTGTATCAGAAAGGAAGCCAGTTTGGGAAGCCTTCTTAGTTTTGTCCAAGACGGACAATGCTTGAAAAAGTTTTCATCGTTCTTGCAAAAGTTACCGGTATGGGAGAGAACAAGTAAAGGGGTCAAAGATTGAAGAGAAATAGTTAAAATAGAAAAGAGGTGAGGTGCCTGTTAACTGACGCGAAATTTTTTCGCTCTTTAATTCCAAGGACAAGAGGCATGAAGAGGTTTTAAGATGTCCATGAGGAACCTAAAAGTTCTTGACGCGGCACTTTTTTGGGTCTCAAGCTTGGTTCTGAGAGCAAAGAAAAAATAATGGTTTCGAAGAGTTAAGGAATTAGGAGAGAGCTGCTTGGCGAACGTGGAGCTTGAGGATGCTTATCCTCGTTTGGGTGAAGAACTTCTGTTATTGTTGTTTGCTGGAGTTCTTTGGTGAAGGTTTTTCCTTTTCCTTTCGTAGCTCCTTTAGGGAGGGTTCCTCCTTTTCCGGAGCTTTTATTCGGAAGATGGCTATTCCGAGTATCGTTATGATGGCTCCTATGACTTGTAGTGGAGCCACGTACTCTACTCTTAGGGCTGATGCAAAGATCATTGTGAAGATTGGCTGACTTAGAAGGAGGAGGCCGGCTGTCGTTGGGGAGACGTAGTTAAGGCCATCTATGAGGAGATACGTTGGGAGAATAACGGTTAGGAAGGCGAAGAGGAATATTCCGGCTAGGATTATCGGGGTGAGGGGGGCTCTCCCCATGAAGGGGAAGGAAATTTTTGCTGCAAGCTCGGATATCGCCACGGGAGCCAGGACTGCGCTACTGATAGTGAATATCAGAGTTGTGAGTGTTGCTTCGTCAACGTTTTCCAGCGCCTTCTTTGTGGCCACGTTATTGACTGAAAAGCCAAGCATGGAAAGGACGGCGGCGGCTTCAGCCAGCAGGTTTCCCGTGTTCGTCTGGAAGTTTGAGGCATGGAAGATAAGCATTCCAAGTATAGCGACGACCATGCCTGCTATCTGGTGCCTATTCAGTCTTTCGGCGAACACGAAAAAGCTGAGAACAGCCACCATTATAGGAGAGAACGAGTTCACGACGGCGGGAAGAGATGGGGAGCCGTAATTGACGGCGTAGTAGAAGAGGATGCGAGCTGAGCCGAAAAGGAACGCGGGAGCCAGCGCCCACTTAATGAAAGGCTTGATTCGCTTTATGCTTCCATCAGCTACTTTAAAGGGTAGAATAGTCACCCCGGGCGCGGCCGCTATGAAAGAGTAAGTTAAGATGCTGAACTCGTAAACGCTAAAGAACAGCTTCGACATGGCTGTTGTGAGGGCATAGAGCGCGGCACACATCGTCACCAGAAGAACACCACTCGTACGCATGAACATACCTACCCCGAGGAAAGTTAATGTGGATGGCGCGGGGAGAGAATATAAAATTTTGCCGACAGAAAGAGAGAGCAGCCCAACATTGAATAGATGACAGAGCAGTGAACTGGAAAACGCCGTCAAAGTTAGAAAAGAAGCAGCCTACTTAATCTGCCACCCTCTTTCTCCACTTCACTTTTCTATTTCATTTCTTCTATTATCTTGAATATTTCTGTTAAGTTTGAGATCTCGTAGTCTGGAGTTTCCCCTGGAGTTTTTGGTGTTTCTGACCGGTGTGATCCACGTTTCACTCTGACAGTTAATAGTCCTGCCGCCTTCGCGTGCACCAGCTCCTCTGAAAGTGAGCATCCTACGAATAAGGATTCCTTTGGTGTCGAATTTAGCGCTTTAAGGGCTTTCTCGAATACATGCCATTCGAGCGTTTCGTACCCGACTTCCTTAGCTATGACCACGTGGTGGAACAAGTGTTGTAACCCTAGGCGTATGAGCTTTTCCCATTGCTTGACGGGGTTTCCTGCTGAGGCAACGCCTATCTTGTAGCCATGATCTCTAAGTTTTAGCAGTGTTGGAACTGTTTCCGGATGCGGCCGCAGGTATGCGAACTTTGTGTCGTGATACGCTGCAACTGCCGCAGCTATGATCCTCGGGCTAACCCTTAGTCCGAGGCGTTCAAGCATCCTGTCGAAATGCCTGTCGTAATCTTCCCCGTACTCCGCCACGATCGCTTTCAACGTGTTAAACGCGGTTTCGGGGTCTACTGGCAGTCCAGCTTCTATCATCGCCCTTACAGCGTTCATTCTTGCAAGATATTTCTGGAGGGATGCGTCGTAGAGGGTGTCATCTATGCCGAACAAAATACACTTAATAACCACTCGTCTCCACCTCGCTCCGCAACTCTCCCTTTCCCTCTCTCGCCAATGAGAGGTAACACGAGAGGAGCTGTAAGGGTATTATGAAGAAGATGGGAGAGAGAATTGGGTTGTTAATAGGGGCAAGTAGCTGGTTTTCGGAGCCAACCTCCCTGTCAGCTACCGTGATCACGCGAGAGCCGAGCTTTTCGAGACGGCTAGCCAAGTCTACACATGTGTCAGCTTGCTCTTGAGGAGGAAGAAGTATTATTACTGTGGTTTTCTCGTCGACCAGATGCATTGGCCCATGGAGGAATTCCCTGGTGGAGAAGCCCTCCGCGAATACCCCTGCAACTTCTTTAAGCTTGAGGGCTGCTTCAAGCGCCGTGGCGTAGTTTGGCCCTGAACCGAGAACGAAGAAGAACTCGGCTTCAGAGTGTTCCTCGGCAAGCCGCCTAGCCTGCTCCCCCGACAACCTAACCGTTTCCCCCACCTTCCCAGGTAGCTCGTTGAGGATGGATTTAAGTCTCACAGCCTCGCCACGTCCTTTAATTTCGCCTATGAAAGCCGAAAAAAGGCACAATGCCACAAGCTGGGAGACGTATGTTTTCGTTGCCACGCCAGACCTCTCCTCTCCAGCCCCCGTTAAAAGGATAAAGTGCGAGACACTTGCAAGACTGCTTCCAGGAGTGTTTGTGAGCGCCAACACCTTAGCACCATGACTCCTCGCGTATTCCGCTGCCTCCAGCGTATCCGATGTTTCACCTGACCGGGAGATAGCTACGACAAGAGTTTCAGGGCCCTTAACGGATGCCCACTGGCTGAACTCGGATGCAGGCACAGAGGATGAGAAAGAGGAAGCAAGCCGGCTCAAGGCATACTGACCAACAATGGACGCATGGTAACTTGTTCCGCTCCCAGTAAAATACGTGAAGTTGGCAGAATGCAGACAAGGCGCCACCTCCTCCAGGCACCTGGAGGCAACCTCCAACGTTAATTTAACAGCCTCCTCTTCCTCCAGTATCTCCTTCAGTATCAGGTATGCTTGGCGACCGGGCAAGCTGACAGCTCCATCACGGTGAAGTAGAAGTATCTATGGAGGACCTCAAGGCCCCATTATACTACGTCTTTAAGCTCTATAACCTTTTTCGCTTCCCTTATTTTAGGTATACTTTTCTTTTTCCCTCTCCAACCCTACGCTAACGTGAAAAAGAAGGCACTTCTTACGCTTTCAGCTAAGTCAGCCGGAACTTCAGGTTGTTCTCATCCGAACCAATGAGGCTCCCTGTCTGCTCCCGCCTCTTCCCGATGAGGGGCTTGCTGAGCAAGTATACTCTTTTCCTCTTTTTAAGCCAACCACCCTCGGGTTCAAACATTTTCTCGTATATAATCTTCACTATTAGTGTTCTAAATGTTCTGGTCAGCTTAGGAAACTAATTAGGACCCGCTGCTTGTTGGTCAGTTGCTTGGCCAGCGGGGGTCACGGATGCTGATCCTCTTTTCTCATGAATGTCTATTCCGGCGAAGAAGACACTTTACGTCGCGTTCTCCACAAGCCCCTCTTTTTGATTGCTGTGAGGAGGTTTCTCGCCTCGAGAGACTTCTAAGTTGTTGCTTGTGAAGCAAACAATTATCGGAGCACTTGTCGTCCCGGAGTGTTGTGGAACACCAACAGGCTTAATGTGTTCTTGGGGGTTCATAGGAGTCATTTATAAGCTTTCGAGAAGAGCCTCTATTGTCTGATGAAAAAAGCTTAGGATGTCTTCCCCGAACGTTCTCGTATAAGTGCAAGCGTTTAGGCTACTTGCAATTCTCCGACAACTGTTCCGGTGCTCTTTTAAATTGTTCTTCGACATTATCGACTTGAAAGCCAGAAATCAAACATCTATCTTCACTATGAAGATGAAAGCAACATAAAGGGATTCTGAAGAATCGGGAAAGTGTGAAAGTGCAAATCACTTAATAAATGAAAGGTAGCGGGTTACCTTGCTGCTTTTGCCGCTGCTAGAGCTATTAGGGCTGATGCTGCCATGCACGCTGCGCCAATCTCCAGTATCCATGCACGGTACGACTCAGCGAAGCTTAAATAAAACATGCTGAACACGCTGGGATTAAAGAGATCCCTTGGGGACAAAGATATCCCGTGAATATTTCTGAGGAAGAAGCTCCAGTCAGGCCCGTAGAGCTTTGTGAGTTGGGAGTCAACGTTAAAACATATGAGTTGCACTATTCGGGTTTCCAGCGAAAGTATTGATGCGATATTCCAGATCGAGTAGGCGAAGTATATTGCTACGAGAGCGACTGTTACTGCTGCCAGCGCCATGTATGGGTTTCTTAAAGCTAATGTCATGAGCACTATGGCTGCTGAGAGGAGGAGAAGGCACGCCATGAGCCTAGGGAAAAGCGTGCTTCCAAAGAAGTCCAGTATTAAGTATGGTGCGGAGAGCTGAGCTCCGTTAACGTAGCTCGCCAGCGCTCTAACCCCATTGAAGAAGGCGGAAAAATCAGATAAGCTCTCTGTGGGGTCGCGTGTCGCGTTAGAAAGTGAGCAGTATACAGTATAAACCCTTTGATATGCGAGCAGTGAGTAATCACTTAAATTGGCGATCATTGATTGAAACACAAATGCGGATATGATGAAGAACAGTATGGACGCGCATGCTATAGCCGCTGAGCCGCCACCTTGGCGACGGTAACGGCGCCTACTCATTCAAACCACCACCAGAGATTTAAACCTAAAATGACCACGCTGTGCTAAAAAACTTTCCTAAAACTCATGGAATTTAGCGTCGAGCGCCAGTGAAACACTGCAACTTAACTGCCCTAGACAGCGTAAAAATTAATTACTTATAAAAAGAAGGGTGTTGTTTGTTTTCCTGTTTGAAGAGGTGGTTGGATGAGTGGGGAGACTGTTTTGGTTACGGGGGCTGGCGGTTTCAATGGAAGACGCATGGTTAGGTTCTTGTCTGAGAAAGGATACTTGGTTAGGGCTACTGACGTGAGGGGTGACGTTGCGGACGAGATTAGGGCTTCTGGCGCTTCAGAGTTTGTGAGGGCGGACTTAGTAAGGAGGGATGGACTGGAAAGGTTGGTCAAGGACGTGGACGTCGTGTTCCACATCGCAGCCTTATTTGACTATTTGGCTCCTCTCGAAAAGCTTAGACTGGTTAACGTTGAGGGAACGAAGAACTTGCTTGACGCCGTTGTCAAGGAAGGAGGTGTATCGAGAGTTATTGTTTGGAGTTCCGTCGCCGTTTATGGGATAGTTAACGAAAGAAACTATAGGCTTCCCGTGACCGAGGATCAGCCTTTAACTCCCGAATGCCCGGGGGCGTATGACAGGTCTAAGCGGGAGCAGGAAGAGGTGGCTTTGAGGTATTTCAGGGAGCACGAGTTGCCTGTCACCGTGATAAGGCCTGCACCCATATACGGTCCGGGGAACATGTACGGAGTTTATAACTTGATTTGGTTCGTTGCTAAGGGGGTTTTGCCCTTCCTTTCCGAGAACGCCGCCAAAATTTCGCTACCCTTAGTTCACGTGGATGACGTGTGCGGGGCGGCACACTTCCTAGCAGGCAGGAAGGAAGCTGTGGGCGAAATTTACAACGTGGTTGACGACAACACGCTTAACGCAAAGGAAAGCCTAGAGCTCGTAGCCGCCCTGACCGGAGCCCGGCCAGTGGAGCTCCCCATTGCTCCCTTAAAACTCTTCGCCAAACTACTTAGGCAGTTATCCAAAGTCTCCGCGTTTATGGCTAAGCGGAGAGGGGAAAGGCAGAGAATTGAGCCAGACATGCTAAACTATCTCCTCGGAAACTTCTACTTCTCAAACGAGAAACTCAAAAAGGCGGGATACAAGTTTAAGTATCCTGACAGAAGAGTGGGGCTGGCTGAGACCATTTCATGGTACATGGAGAAAGGACTACTTTAAGGAGGTGGGAGCATGAGCTTCATACTTGACGTCTTCCTGCTTCTGGGAATAGGTATGGTTATTTCGTGGCTGGTGAAGCGGAGAAAGCTTAACCACCTGAGGAATACTCTCACGCTCCTATTCTCGATAATAACTATAGCGATCTTCTACTCCATAGCCATACCGCTCTACGTGAACAACATATATTTCCCACCGTACTGGATGATGATGAAGTTCGTCTGGTCGCTACCCCTGCCGGTCTTCTCTTTCATGGGACGTGACTTCATGATTAACAGCGGAGTATTCCAGATAACAGCACCCAACCCTATCGACTTACCTGCAAGTCTTCTCGGAGTGTTCATAACAGACCCTGTAAGCTTAGGGTTAGCCATGATCCTTTTCGCTCTGTACCCTGTTTGGCTTTACCTCGGCATACTCTTCGGCAGGTTCCTCTTCGGCTCCAGACCGGAGGAAAAAGGAATGCTGGGGGCCTTCTAAAGGAAAAGGAATTAAACGAGAGACCTAACTGATATCTCTTTTTCCTCCTATTTTTGTCCTTAAAACAACTGGTGAAGTTCTTGCCGAGTTAACAAAACTGTATTCCGAGTGGTTTAATGGAAATCGTTTGCAAGCTGTGGAGCCTTAAGTTTTTATATAAGTGATTTATGGGTTTGTTATGTCTGTTAGGCGGGTGGCGGCGATGAAGGTTCGTGGTAAGGCTTGGAAGTTTGGCGATAACGTTGACACCGACGTCGTGATCCCGGGTAGATACTTAACTCTTAGAAATCCCGACGAGATGGCGTCTCACGCGATGGAGGTTGTTAGACCTGAGTTTGCTAAGAATGTGAAGCGGGGTGATTTGGTTGTTGCTGGGAGGAACTTTGGGTGCGGTTCTAGCAGAGAGGAGGCGGCGTTTGTTCTTAAGCATCTGGGCGTGGGCGCCGTCGTCGCTGAGTCCTTCGCCAGAATATTCTTTAGGAACGCGGTGAACTTAGGGTTGCCTGTGGTCGAGTGCAGAGGTGTCTCGGAAGCGGTGAATGACGGCGACGAGGTTGAGGTTAACCTCGAGGAAGGTGTGCTGAGAAACATTACGAGGAGCGTGGAGCTCAAGTGTACTGTCTTACCAGACTTCCTTATGGAGTTTGTAAGGAGTGGAGGAGCAATCGAAGCCCTGAAAAAGAAGCTTAAAGCACAAGCTTAAGGTATTGAGTGGTGTTAACGGGCTTTAAGCAGGAGGAGCAAGGAGATTAAATTGTCTCATAAAAAGAGGAGGAAATGTTTACTTTTGATGTGTTTTTATTTCTAGGTTTACCGGTATTCCTCTTATAACGGACTCGGTAACTATGCAGTAGTTTCTGAATATTGAGAGGCACTGCTCCGCCTTCTTGGCTGTTTCACTGTCGAGCTCCACGTTTAGCTCAACGTCTACGTTCTTGACTCTGAGGTATCCATTTTCCCTCACAACGACAGCTTTAGACTTCACAGAGACACCTTGAGGAGAAAGCCTCGCCTTTCTGAAGCAGAACATTAATGCCGCTGATAGGCAACCACCAATCGATGCCGCTAGGAGGTCGAGAGGGCTGAGCCCGGACGCGTCACCACCTATCTCCCGGGGCTCATCCATTAGTAGAGATGGAAATCCATCTATTTTAGCTTCGAACTTAAATTTTTCATGCCACTTCAATTCTGCTTCAGCCATAAGAACTGGTTCATTCAAAACAGCCCACCCCTTCAACGCACAAGAAAAGCCGCCAGCACGCAAACCAGCAACTTTTCCAAGCCCAGAAAGCACATATAGCTCTTTTGCCGGGCGACGCTATAAAGTGAAAGCCCACCCGCGTTCAGGCGTGTATAACATTGAATTAAACCGACAGGAAAGATTCAACATCTTAAAGTTTTGTCTGTGATTCGTCTTTTGGAAAGAGCTAAAAGGATTAGAAGAGTAGTTTAGAGTTGACGTTGGTTTTCTTCGTTGTGGACGTTGAAGAACATTAACGTGTGATGTTGATTGGAGGAGGTGGTGTTGGGTGGATTTCTTCGAGGTTGTTAGGACAAGAAGGAGTGTCCGAAGTTACCTTGACGAGGATGTTTCCGACGGGGAGGTAAGAAGACTGCTGGAGGCGGCGATACTCGCCCCTTCAGCTGGGAACTGTCAGCCGTGGGAGTTTGTGATTGTGAGGGATAAGAAGCGTAAGGAGGCTTTGTCAAATGCTGCTCTTGGGCAGAGGTTCGTAGCGGAAGCACCTGTAGTAATAGTTGTGTGCGCCAATGTTCCGAGGACGGCGGCTCATTATGGGTCTCGAGGAGCGAACCTTTACGTAATACAGGACACCGCTGCGGCCACGCAGAACATTCTACTGGCGGCGACTGCGATGGGGCTAGCAACATGCTGGGTTGGAGCCTTCGATGAAAGGAGGGTATGGGAGATACTTGAGTTGCCAGACGAAGTGAGACCATTGGCGATAATACCAGTAGGCAAATCTAGGAGAACGCCAGCGATGCCGCCCAGAATACCGTTAGAGCGCGTAGTACACTATGAAAAATGGTGAGTCTAGTTATTTTATCCTGAAGTCCTTGAATTCCCCTTTATATTCCTCCCAGAAGACTTCTATGTTGGTTACTCTTGCTGCGGGTGGCCCCCTCCTGCAGAAATCGATAAGCGCTTCAACAGCGTCTTTTTCTCCCTCAAATACTGCCTCCACGCGCCCATCCGGACGGTTCTTAATCCATCCAGTTACTCCTCTAAGCTTGGCTTCCCTCCTAGCAGTATCCCTGAAGAAGACACCTTGAACTCTTCCACTCACAACAACTCTTGCCCTAACCTTCAAGGCGACCCACCACTAGAAACTTTGGATAAATGCAATTAAAATGGAGTTTTTATTTTTCTTTCCTACAAGATGATTTAAAAAAACGGAGATACGCGGCCACGCAGGGAACAAGTATGGCTTCCGAGCTGGGCTTCTCATAGTGGAGCTATTCTGAACTGTTTAAAGGAAGACAGTGGCTGATAAAGTTTAACGATAATGGCGAGTTAGTGAAGCTTTCAGGGAGCTGACGCCGGTAATTTTTTAAAGCGAGAGTATCTAGAGGAGGGTATTTGTTGGGAGTCGTCATTTGTGTTTTTGTGGTTTCTTTATGGAGACTAGCCTTATGAAGTCCGCGGTGTCTTCGGCGGAGTCCGCTATTCCCTCGACAAAATCTATCAGGTTGCTTAGGGTTATCGCTGTGAAAGGCGGAACGTCGCCGTGCTTCCAGTCTTGGAGCGCCTTTCTTAGTGCAAGGTGATCCTGGTCCACTTCAAACTCGGCGCGTTCCACCTCGTCAATTAGGAATGAAACGTCATGCCCATCCTTGAGGGCGTCTATGGTTTCCATAAGCTTTTCCACACATTTTTTAGCGTCACTTACCATTTTGGTGAAGGGTTCGCCTAGCATTCGGACGTAGTTCAGGTTAAGGATAGAGATCCTTCTGGCTGCAGCGTTGGCGTTATTGGCGATGGCGTCAAGCCTCTTCGTGAGGTGCACTAGGTCTTCTCTTTCAGATGGGTCGAGCTTTCCCTCTGAGAGAACGTCGAGAACATTTCTTCTCATAATGTCAGCTTCATGCTCCATCTCATTTATCCTACGCGCAACGATAAAAACCTCTTCTGGGCTTCCTTCGTTCATAACTAAGTCAACTAAATTGACGAGTTCCATAACGCAGCTGAACACTTTCCTGCTGTGCTCATCGATCAGGTGAATGGATTTTTCCTCTCTTCTGATTCTGAACCAGCCGGCCAGGTCAGGCATTACAACCACCTTAGAAACCTGAAAACACTCTTCATAAATAATCCTCCAATCAATGCTCTCTCAAAAATGAGAGATTATGTATAATTCTTGAGAGCAGGCTTTTTAGTTTTTCTCATGAAATCCTCACAAAAAAGGGGAAATGCTAAAGAAGGAAGGTTAGGTTTTAAGTTTTGATACTAGTCGGCTTACAGCCTGCTCTATTCCGGGGGCATGTATACTGCAACCCGCGAACCCGCTACTTTTAACTGCTTCAATGAATCCCTCAAAGAAGTTGAGGTTCGCCTCCAGGCAGGCATTCGCTTTTCCCTCGCCCTTCAGCGTCTCAGCCTTTTCGAGTGAAGCTATCAGCTCTGGTGGAACTGTTACTCGTGGATCCTCGTTGAGGCGCCGAGCGTCTCTTACGTCTTGCAGCATTCTTATCCCGACTATTACTGGAACATCAAGCCTTTTAGTCTCACTTTGGAACCTGTTCAGTGCCTCTATGCTGAAGGTGGGATAAGTAACCATGAAGTCCAGTCCAAGTCTAGCCATTCTCTCCAGCCTTCTAACTTCAACCTCGATGGGTGATGCCGCTGGGAACGCAATGGTCCCAACGCAGAGGTTAAGCTGCCCTTCAGCCTTGTGGCCTGCTGGAGTTTCACCCTTTTCTGAGAGGTGCTTGATCATTTGGACTAGCTGAGCGGAGTCCAAGTCGAAGACCGCCATCGCCTGAGGGATATCGCTCGTCTTCGGGTGACTACCATCAGTTACGAGAAAACAGTCGACGCCGAGCATTTTAGCTGCTAGCACATCTGAAAGGAGAGCTGCCCTGTTCCTGTCCCTACACGTGAGTTGACAAATGACCTCCATCCCTGTTTCCCTCTTCACCACGCCGGAAACAACAGCGGTATTAGCTGCACCCAGCACTCCCTGAGGCTCTGAAACTATAACAGCGGAGACTTTGCCCATGGATTTAACAGCGTTCACTACTACGTTTACATCAACAGTTCTTGCTGAGTTAACCTGCCCAATCAGAGTGAAGCCCTTCCTTAAAGAATCCTTAAGCTTCAATTCCATCACCACGTAACCTTCATTGCTCCAACCTTGACGCTTCTGTCAAGGGGAGGGTTAACTCTGAGGAAGGCGTCCTCTCTCCCCTCATTCTTCATTCTCTCCCAAACCTTAACCCACACGCAGTCGACGTCGTTCTCTATGACGCCACACTTTCCGTTAATCATGTCTTCACATGGCCCATTCATGAGCCCCTTAGCGCATAGAACCATGGGGCACAGTCCCTCGGTTTCGTTGAGAACACACATCCCGCACTCCCTGCATCTCTCCAAGAAGCGCCCTATATGCTCCACCTCTCCAAGGAAAACGGTGTCAAGAGCAGCCAAAACCTTCTTTCCACTGGCTTCGCCTACAGCCTGCACCCCCACACCACAGGACATAACGAGAAGGGCGTCAGCCTTCTCAACCTCGTCCTCGATTCTCCTGAGGTCGCGTTTGTCTATCCTGACGTCGCAGGGGGATTCCACGACCATCGAAGCAAGAACGTTTTTACCCCACCCTACAAGCTTTTCAACCATCTCCTTCACCTGATCCTCACCGCCAGTTCTGCATATGGTAGCACATGTGCCACACCCAATGACCACTATGTCACGGTATGGCTCAAGCGCCCGCCTTACCTCCTCATCCGACTTAGCCACCGTAATTATCAAACCCAAAAACCCCCAATGTAACTGACCTAAAGACAAAACTACTTACTAAACATATTTAAAATATTTTATCATTCAACCTATGTTTAAAGCACATCAAAAGCCTCTAACGTTCACTTAGGAAGGCTACAAACCTGAGCGAGGCCCCTCTGAAAGTTTATATTTAAGTAAGATAACAATAAACGCCAACAAGTAGACTGGTGATGACCGTTTGAGTGAGGAGACTTTAAGTGGACAACCTCCACCTGTTGCTTACCCAATTATGATTTGGAAGCTCTTTCTTAACTGTAGGCCGTGGAACGCGGCAAGCTGGGCTAGCTTAGTGATCTTAGGGTGGGCCACAACACTAAGAGAATTCACTCTTCCAGAGTTCTTCATGAACTTTGTTGTTTTAGGTTTCTTTTCAGTTCTCCTTAATGGGTTCTCATTTGCCGTGAACAACATATTTGATGTTGAAGAGGATAGATTGGCTGGCAAAACCAGCAACCTCGTCGCAGCAGAGGAAGTGAGCGTGAAGGGGGCGATCGCCTTCTCTTCAATCATAGGCATCATCTCGGCTGCCTTCTTCGCATATACTTGTGGATTGGAAGGAGCGCTGTTATCGCTGGCATGTCTTATACTAGGGTTACTCTACTCGGCACCCCCATTTAGGCTTAAAGAGAAGCCACTTTTAGACGTGGTATCCCATGGCTTCTTCCTAGGGTCGCTCCTAGTTCTGCTGGGAGCCTACTTCCGAGGTGGATCGCCGAACAACATGACTTACGCTTACGCCTTAGCCTTCTTCTTCATATCATGTATCTTTCAGCTTCAAAACATGCTCGGGGACTATGTCTTCGACAGCGATGCAGGAGTCAAAACGAGCATTGTGAGGCTTGGTTCCCTTGAAAAGGGTAGAATAGCTTCCAGCATGTTTATCTTAATAGGGATTACTCTAACGGTGGTAGCAGCGTGGCGCTTTAACATTGACTGGCTTCCAGTGGCAATCTTGCTCTTCATGCAAGTTCTGAACTTTCTGCTTATTCAGCCCAAGACGCCCGTCTACGTGGTCTATGTTTACCAGAAAAAGGTCCAGCCATACTTGATGATCTGCTGGGGAGTAATATTGCTTCTCGCCACGCTCGCCTCATGAATAACATAAAAAGTGGATGTTAATGTTCGGAGCTGTTCCCTAAGAACTCCGCTATGAGCTTATCGGCCTCAGCTAGCCTTACAGGTGCTGGCGGCCTCTTAAAGCCGTAGGCACACAGGGGGAATATGACGCCGCTCATCCTCTTGTCCATCGCGAGTTTGACTCCCCTTATAACGTCAACGAGAATTCCAGCGGCGTTAGGCGCATCCACAGTGTTCAGGAAAATATCAATTTTGATCGGCGCCCCATTAAAGTATGAACCCTTCACCCAGAAGTAGGAGGCTCTAGAGTTCCTCATGAAGCTTACGTAGTCCGTTGTGCCCGCGACTATAGGTACTTCGTAGGGAAGCGACGCCTTCACGGCAGCGGTCTTCACGTGTCTCTTAAAGTCTCCTCTGTCCTTCTGTAGAGTGTTTAGCGCCTCGAG
>JAHLWW010000019.1 GCA_019057715.1 Candidatus Jordarchaeum sp. JNZ_1113 | reverse complement strand
GTTGGGGGAGGAGGTGGCTCTTCGAGAATTACTATTAAGGACGGTAGGGCTGTTGGTTTTAAGGGGGAGGAGGCTAGGCGCTTAGAGGGCAAGCTGAGAGAGGTGGGGGGTTGCGCTTTTCAGGTTGCCGAGTTGGGCGTGGGAACGAACCCTAAGGCTAGGCTTGTCGGGAACGTGCTAGAGGACGAGAAGGTTATGGGTACGGTTCACGTGGCCTTTGGGGATAACGTAAGCTTTCCGGGAGGGGAGAACAAGTGTGGGGTTCACGTGGACCTAATAGTTCTCAAGCCGACCTTGGTTATTGATGGGGTAGCGGTGATGAAGGAAGGAGTCATCTTGGTCGATTTGTAGCATTGCTTATATGTTGCGTGATTTAGAAATTAAACTAGGGGGTGTCTGGTTGAAAGATAAACCCATGGTGGAGTTGCTGGAGGAACTTAAGGAGGGTGACCCGGCCAAGATTCCATCCACGCTCAGCGACCTTTGCTCCTACGCTGAGCAGGGAGTCTATGACCCTGACGTGCCCTTATGGCTGGTCAAGCTGATCGACCCCCACCAGGACAGTAAGGTTTTAGTTTACGCTCTGCGGCTTGCAACCCTTTACTGTTCAGAGGGGCTCGTCTACCCAGGTATAATAGATGCGGCGCAGTCCCTCATAGATCATGGGGACGATGAGGTTAAGGCGCACGTGATCTACTTTCTTGCTGTGTGCGCCCGGATGGGTAGGGTTAGTGGTAGCGTTCTCGAAAAACTGGTAAGCCTAATGGAGACGGGACCCGTGGAGGTTGCACTAATGGCTGTCGAGACCATTATAGCTTATGCCGAGGAGGGGTTAATGCTTCCAAGCGTTCCCAGCATCGCCGTCAAGGTTCTGGAGCGCAACAATGGTAATCTTCGGGCGTCAGCGTTGAGGCTGCTGAGCACTTACGCCGAGAGGAACCTTCTAGCTGAGATGTTTTTAGAGGTCGCCCCATCATTTCTCGATTCGGATGATGAAGCTGTACGCTTAGAGGCGTTGGCATGCCTCTGGAGGTACGCGGTTAGGGGTGTGACGTCCACCGAAACGTTGAGGTTGTTGCTCAAAACGTTGAGGGACGAGTCTTTCAATGTTCAAGTAGCCGCGGCGCGCGCAATTTGGAGGTATGCTGAATTAGGCGTTGGAGGACGCTGGGTAGTAGATGAGTTGGCTCAGCTTCTCAAATGTGAAAATCCGTTCATGAGGGGAGTTGCGGTCTATGCTTTGCTTATTTATGCTCGAAAGGGGCTCTTTTCGCCTCTCGCGGCGAAGTTTCTTCCAGCCCTTCTAGAGGATGAGGAGGAGAACGTTAGAAGCGTAGCGCTTCAAGTAATAGAGGAGTACGAGAGAGCGGAGGGGGCTCTTGGGAATTTCAATGAGCCTACTTCGCCTTGATTGTTATGGTTATTTTCTCGTCGTCTATCACCCACTCCTTGCGGTATCCTTCTCCTTCGCCGTGCGTTATGGTTTCAGCCAGCGTCTCGCCTTTAATGTACTCCATGTTTTCCTCAAGATCTCTGAAGACTGCAGGGTCACACTCCACCGCCACTTCTATTTTCTGCATGAAGTCAAGGTTCATGTCTTTCCTCATCGCCTGTATTCTCCTAACAACTTCTCTCGCGAGAGCCTCTCTTCTCAGCTCCTCGGTGACCTCGGTGTTGACGAGCAGGTAAACCGTTGTCTTCTTTCCATCCTTGACGTAAGTCACCGGGTCGCCCACCGCGTATCCTTCCTTCGCCTTCACATCCACCTCGACGTCCTCTCTAGTAATAGTGAAAGTCTCGCCATCAACGCGTAAGGAGTACTCTCCCCGCTCCTCAAGGCTGACCGCCACGTCGTCTGGTTTTTCCTTTGAGAGCTGCTCGACGACCTTCTTCGCTTTGCCCTTAAACTTTGGACCAAGCGACTTGAAGTTCGGCTTAACGGAGTATGTAAGGTATTCTCTTGGGTTCGTGGAGTAATTGACCTCTTTAACGTTAAGCTCGTCTCTAAGGTACTCCTCCAGCGGAGCTATGTTTCTCAGCGTTTCTTCCTGGGCGACCACTACAGCTTCTCTCAACGGATGCCTGAGCTTTATCCCCCTACTGGCCCTAGCCGACCTACCGGAAGCAGCGAGCCTTATCACCAGCTCCATGTTTCTCTCAAGGTCCAAGTCTATTTCTTCCTTAACCGGTTCGGGAAAGTCTGTTAGGTGGACGCTTTCAGCAGCCCTCTCGTCTCCCCTCGAGAGGTTTTTGTATATGGCTTCTGTGGTGAAGGGTATGAAGGGAGCTAGGAGACGTGTGACAGTTTCCAGCGCTCTGTAGAGGGTGTAGTAGGCGCTTCTCTTATCCTCGTCCATCTCGTTTCTCCAGAAGCGCCTGCGGGAGCGCCGCAGGTACCAGTTGCTGAGCTCGTCCACGACGAATTCGTCGAGCGCCCTAGCAGCCCTATGTATCATGTAGCTCTCCATTTCTCTCCTAACGGTCACTATGAGCGTTGAGAGCCTGCTGAGAAGCCACCTGTCAAGCTCACTTGTCACCTTCGGCCTCTCGCCGACGTGAGGGTTGAACTCGTCTATGTTGGCGTTTGCAACATAGAAGAAGTAGACGTTCCAGAGAGTGTTGAGGAAGTGGTTTCTCGTCTCGACAACCATTCTCTCGCTGAACCGCTTCGGTATCCATGGAGGACTTGATACGAAGAAATACCACCTCATGGCGTCGGCGCCCACGTTCCTGAATATCACGTTTGGGTCAACCACGTTCCCACGGGACTTGCTCATCTTCCTGCCCTGCTCATCTAACACGTGTCCCAGGGAGAGAACGTTCTCGTAAGCGTGGCTCCCAAAAACAGCCGTTGCGACGGCGTGTAGCGTGTAGAACCACCCTCTGCACTGATCTACCGCCTCTGTTATGAAAGTTACAGGGAAGGTTTCCTTGAATAGTTCAACGTTCTCGAAAGGATAATGGTACTGGGCGAAGGGAGCCGCGCCGGAGTCGTACCAGCAGTCTATGACGTACGGCTCCCTTTTCATCATATTCCCGCACTCGGGGCACGGGAAGCTTATCGCGTCGACCATTGGTTTATGTGGGTCGAATCCCTCTGGAAGCTTGCCCGCGTATCTTTCAAGCTCCTCGTAGCTTCCAACGCATACGTGGTGTCCCTTGGGGCAAGTCCACACGGGAAGAGGAGTCCCCCAGAACCTGTTTCTGCTGAGAGCCCAGTCCTTGGCCTCCTCTATGAATTTTCCGAATCTCCCCTTCTTGAAGTATGATGGATACCAGTTTATCTTCTCGTTATTCTCTAGTAGCTTATCTCTTATGGCGCTCATTTTAATGTACCACGTCTCTATGGCGTAGTACAGGAGGGGGGTGTCGCACCGCCAGCAGTGAGGGTACGGGTGGACTATGGTTCCAGCCTTGTATAGGAGACCCCTGCTTCGAAGGTCATCTATTATTTTTCCGTCGGCATCCTTCATATAGAGTCCCTTGAATGGTTCCGCTTCATCCTTCACGCGGCCAGACTCGTCGACTAGCTGGATCACCGGGAGCTTGTACTTCTTCGCCACCTCAAAGTCCTCAGGGCCGAAGGCTGGAGCGATGTGAACTACTCCTGTCCCTTCCGTCTCCGTCACGAAGTCTCCGAGCACAACGTACCACGCCTTCCTGTCAGGCTTAACGAAGGAGTAAAGCGGTTCATACTCCTTTCCTTCAAGCTCCCTTCCCTTAAACGTCTTCAAAACCGTGTATTTTCCTTCAAGAAGCATTTGGAGAGGCTTCGCCAGTATGTACCTTTCACCTTTCTGCTCCACGAGTATGTATTCTAAATCTGGATGTACTGCGAGCGCCACGTTGGACAGCAGTGTCCAGGGCGTGGTTGTCCAGACAAGGAAGTAAGTGTTCTCTTCACCCTTAACCTTAAACTTGACATGGATAGATGGGTCAGCTGTGTCCTTGTATCCGCCCAGGGCAACTTCATGGGAGCTGAGAGGGGTCCCACACCTCGGGCAGTAGAGGACAACGTAATAGTCCTTGTAGAGCATTCTGCCCTTCTCGCCGTCCTTCTCCCACGTCTTCTCCCAGAGTTGTTTGAGGGACCACCACACGGACTCGATGTACTCCTTGCTCAGCGTCACGTATGGGTGTTCCATGTCAAGCCACGTGCCAGTGCGCTCAGTCATCTTCACCCACTCGCGCTCATACTTGAAGACGCTCATCCTGCACATTTCGTTAAAGCGCTCAACGCCGAAAACCTCAATGTCCCTCTTACTGTTAAGTCTAAGCTCCTTCTCCACCTCTATCTCCACGGGAAGCCCGTGACAGTCCCACCCAGCAATCCGGGGAACCACGTCATCACCTATCATGGTTCTAAACCTAAGGACGACGTCCTTAACACACCTCGTCAACACATGGCCCACGTGAGGCAAGCCATTAGCTGTCGGCGGCCCCTCGAGAAAGACAAACCTGCGTCCACCCTTCCTGAGGCTTCTGACCTTACTGAAAATTTTGTGCTCCTTCCAGAACCTGAGGATCTCCTCCTCTAACTTAGGGAAGTCAACTGATGTCTCAACGTTATCGTATATCCCCAAAGCGCACCACCCTTAAACATTATCAAGTCTGAAAAAAGATTTGAAGCCAGCCGTCAAAGTGAACTCAGCGAAGCACTCTGACGCTGGTTCAACCATGAAACCTCCATCAATAAAAACGGCAAAGAAAAGACAAGTATTTTAAATTTTCCCACCAAAAACGCCACCAAAACCCGTGAAACACAAACATTGAGTATTCCACGAAACTTAGAATTTAGGTTCCCAGAGGCTGCCTAAAAGACCATAACGTGTAAATTGCGTTTCGTAGTCTCTAAGGTGTCAATGCCGAGCTGGAAGCCTATACCAGCCATGTTAGTAGCCGGATGAATGCAAGATTAAGGTGAAGTTGCAAGAAGCCGCCTCATCCGAAAACCCACGAGAGGGTAGCAAGGGAGAGAGGCGATAGGAAATCAAAACATGGAAGTTTAATGTTTCAGTTAGCTTGGTGAGTCGGTAGCGCTGAACGCTAAATCTTTTTCAAGGTTTGTTGGGATTCGATCGTATGATCCTCTGTGACCTTTATGAATCCTGTGTTCTTCAGTGTGCGGTAGTGCCTGGCGATGAGGGCTACCTGTAGAGGATCAGCTGAGAGTATGGCTTCCCTGAGAGAAGCGTAGCTACCAATGTTCTCTAGGAATTTTACGAGCTCCGGTTCGAATCCACGCTCCATGAAGGGAAGGTTTTTCGCAGCTCTTGTCGTGATGACTTTTTTATCTAGGTCCATGAAAAGCGTTGAGGCGCTCGGAGTGCAGGCGGCGGGATTTGACGCCACAGATACAAGTATGGCTTGAACTGTAGGGCTTCGAACAATCTTTGGCTCAACCCGTGCGGCCTGCGACAGCAACTCCTGGAGAACTTGGAAGAAGCCTCTATTCCAGCCAATCTCCCTAGCGACCACCATCCTGTTACTCTGCGACGCGAGCACCCACAACTCTCTCCCCGCTAAGGTGATGAATCTTGATGATTCCGCAAGGGGAAGAACTTCTTCCGGCGGTATCTCACCCCGCCAGTAAGCGGAACAGTAAACTTTTTCGTCCCAGTCGGCGAAAAGCATGTTGACATGGGAGTCGAGAAAAGCGATCCCACCAATGTCAGTCCAACCCCTGACTCCGACACCACCCTTCACTACGGGGTAAACATAACTGGACATGACGTGACCGTCACAGTCAAAATACACTATAAGAACATGGTCACCATGGTCAAAGCTTAAAGGGGCAAAGCCAACCGCTTTAAGCTGCTCAATAAACCACCTGAAGGAGTCCCCCTCAGCTGTAACGTCAAACTCGAAGAAGCTACCACACAAAACACACTCGACAATCCCCCTAAACCTCAAAGCACTCACACCCCCACCAAAGAAAACTATAATCTTACATAATTTTCCTCGTTCATATTTTTTTATATTTCGTTTATTTACACCACTATTTTTGTGGAAAAATATCGAGGTAGCTATGGAAAAATTCCCGAACAAAAACACCATTCATACTCATAACGACAAAAAACCAACGCGCCGAAAACAAAAAATGGAAAGTGAAATGGGAATGAAGCACAGTGCTAGTTTTGTTCTCCTCCAGTACTCTCTCCGCTCTTCCCTTCTACCTCACCCTCTCCACCGCCTTCCTCAGGTTTCCCAGCTTGCTCTTCTTCCTTCGGCTCCTCCTCCGCTACTTCCCTAGTTTTTCTCCTCTTCCTCGTCCTTTTTTCTGGTTGTTTTTGTTCTTCTTCTTTTTCTAGTTCTTGGAGTATTGCCGCTGATATGTCTGGTGGAACCCCTAGGGTTTCGAGGAGTTTTTCTCTTTCGGCAGGAGAGGTTGCTCTCAGCTCGGCCAGTATCACCTGAGCCTCGCTCTCGCTCTTGCCTATCTCGACCAGCAACGGGACAAGCTTGTCCGCCACCTCTGGCGGCACATAAACAGCTGGCCTAGGCTCAACACCTATAAGCGACAACTCCGCTCCAAGTACGGCTGTCATGACGCTTTCCCTCGACGTTGGCTTGCCAACCTCGACTGGCAACCCCTTGCTTATCCTGTCGATCAAGTAGTCTATCCTTCTAATTATTGGAGGTATTCTAGCCCTCTGCAGGTAAACGTAGGAGGCGAATGCTGAGGATGGCACAAGCACGCTTGCAAGCAACGCCAAGAAGACCCGGTACGGCAGGTTCACTAGTGGTATGGTCCACTCCTTCACGTTAAGCAGAACAACCGTCGACGTGGACTGGTAGTATGCTTTCTCGGCTTTGACTGATACTGGCAGCGCGACGTCGGAAAGCCCTGAAACAGGGACTAGTGTGAAGTAGACGCCAGGAGAAACCTCCCATACTGGTAAGCCGAGGATCGTAACGTTTGCCCCCGTCACCGGCCTCCCAGAGTCGTCCTTAAGCATGAAAACTAAAGGCACGAAGGGAACGTTGCTCTCAACCATGACGTATGGCCCAATAATGAACTTACTTGACAGAGGCAGCATAACCGGCGTAAGAGTGACAGGGATCTCTGAGATGGAGAGAGGCAGCATGATCCTCTGTTCTTGGTAGTTCTGCTTAAAGGCGGTTACAGTAAAGACATAGGATCCGGGCTCTATGGGCCCTAAAGGTAGCTCGCTGAGGTTTAGAGTGGCCACGTAAACCCCTCCGCCTTCCTCAATCATCGCTCCCGAGTACTCTGTTCCGATGATGGACCAAGTGACTATAGCGTCAGTGATGGGGTTGCCATTTGCATCCTTTAGCTCAACGGAGAAAGTTAAAGTTCTGTTGTAGATCACCGATAACCGTCCGTCCTGGAGGAACTCGGAGGAAAAATTGGCAACCGTCGGGATGGGGTTTATCACTAGCGTAATCTTAACCGAGGTAATAGAGTAGTTCTGTGCTGTAGGAGTAACCTCGATAGTATAAACTCCACTACTTAAGTTGCCTATTACATTGGCTGGAATCATGTAGTATCCATTCCCGGCATAGTCCATGGTTCCACTATAGGACGTGCCTAGGATCGAGTAACTCGCAACGGCGTTCGCAACAGGCATGTTGCGCCTTGTGTCATTCAAGTACACGCTAACGTTGAATGAGGGGGGAGAGCTCCAAGTGACGTTTATGAAGGGCTGGTACTCTACGGTCACCGGCAACTCATTCACCTGCAAGTATACTGTTATCGGCACAGGGTAGGAGTAGATATCAGTGTCCAGTGGCTTCCCATAAAATCTCACGATGTATGTGTGTCCTCCAATAAGTATCGTAGTGTTTAGCGTAACGTACCATTGCCCAATGACAGAAGTATTTTCGGTCATTGTGGTTTGCGGCACAACCAATGTACCATTAGGGTATAATATCGTGTAGTTGATCCATGAGGCATTTATGCCTATGTTTGGTCCAACCCACTCCATCCACACAGAGAAGTTTACCTCGTCACTCCAGTATACGGTGAAGAAGCTGCCGCCCTCGCACCTAAGTTGAGTTTGCCTCACGAATATCGAGCGGTCAAGCTCTACGCGTATGTCCGCCGGCCCATTTAGAGCGAGAGGCTGGCTGAGCACGCTACCATCACTCATATTGTAGAGTATAATTTGCTCGTTCGGGTAAGCTTGCGTTGAAACGTTCACATAGAAGCTCGCGCCAGCCTTAACGTAAAGGCAAATATTAGCATAGTACAGGTCAACCGACTGGTTAACGATGTTCTGTGGGGAACCAGACGTGTAGTTTATCGTCACGTTGGCATTCTGGACGCGGCTACCCAGCTTATCGTAAACTTCAATGTAAAGCCTCGTAGCGTTAAGCACTATAGTCACCGACGACGAGTTCACCCCCGGCGTCCACTTTCCCGTCTGATTTACGTACTGGTCTCCGGGTGGAAGGTATGGTAAGGATAGGTTAGCTTGCAGGTAGTAGCCTCCTCCACTGTAGTAGAGGTGGAATGTGCACTTTCCATTCTCGTCTGTCAACTTGGACACATTAAGTTGAGTGTAGTCTCCATCGTTGAATACGCTGACGTTAGCGTTTGGTATTGGGGCTCCTGACGGGTCTGTCACTGTTACTTCCAGCTTGTAGAAGACGTCTTCAGGTGTCCCCGCGCTCACCGTGAGGTTTGCCTTCATGCCCTCAGCGAACGCCTGGAAAGGAGCATACCCTTGGGATCCGTTCCAAATGTATACTGCAAACTTCTCGTAGATCCACCCGCCAGCACTAAAGTCAACCACACCCCAGTATCTA
The DNA here is from genome assembly GCA_019057715.1 of Candidatus Jordarchaeum sp. JNZ_1113. Lineage (GTDB taxonomy): Archaea > Asgardarchaeota > Jordiarchaeia > Jordiarchaeales > Freyrarchaeaceae > DTBI01. The sequence continues at coordinate 8,036 of JAHLWW010000019.1, read as the reverse complement.
TCCCAGAACTCGTAGTAAGAGGTTACCCGCCAGAACACGCGGTAGTACCAGTATCCCTGCCTAACATTAGCACCGCTCACCTGTGGGGAGACAAGGTCGAATGTGCCAGCTGCCTCACGGTCACTCTGGTCCCACAGGCAGAACCACAGAATATTACTGTACAAGTTTACCTGCTGATCGCTACTGCCGAAAGTAATGGTGGTTGGTGTTCCGTACTGGTACTTGTACGTTAGGTTTGGCATTATCCCGGGGTTGAAGACCCACTCGTTGTTTCTGTAATCTCTCCCGCTTGCTGGGCTGTTGAACGTGGAGTTTGTTTCGCATATCCATCCCCACTTGAAGAATCTATAGGTGATGTTGCAGTAAGCGTCATAGTCTCCGAGCTTGGCTCGCGTGGTGTAAGTTATGAATAGCGGCCCTGACTCGACAACTTGATGAGCCAAGGGAGCATATCTAGACGTGGTTCCGGTGCTGTAGTCGTAGTCTGGGTTCCAGTGGAAGCCCCAGTTCCCCAGGGGGTCGTTTATTGTTCTGCTCGTCCAGTATGTTCCGGATATCTTGTTGTAGCAGGCCTCTATTTTGCCGCCTCTTGCCGTGGTTGAGCAGTTGGCCCTGTAAATGCTGCTCTCGAAAGTGTAGTGTGTCCCGTTGAAGCTCCACCACACCTCGTTCGTGTATGTTTCGACTCCACTATCCGTGTCGTTGTAGTAGACGTAGTAGGTTTTCGTGGAACTAGCGGTGAGGTTGATGTAGAAGGTTAGGGTGAGAGACTTGTAGTAGCTTGTCCCATCCCAATACGTCTCATTCCATACTTGGCATGGCACTGTCAGCCAGTCGCTTCCGTCGTAGTACCGCACTCTTATGCTGTTGTTGTAGCATGTTCCGCTGCTAAAGGTGAGGTAGACGTCTACGGGCTGATCTACGTGGTCTACGTTTGACGTGTCTGTGAAGTTGACTTGGAGCCTATACCTGAAGGAGTGATTCCACCATGGCGGGTAGAACTGCTTAGGGTCAGCAGGTTGCTCGCCGCTGTTCATTGGAGGGGGGAGAGGAATTGTCGGCTGAGGGAGCGCGGGCGCTACTGCTAGTATTAACGGTAGTATTATTGCCGCCGCTAGCAGGGCGCTTAAAAGCCGCTTAGAACGAACAGGCATTCACTCACAACTCCCTTAAATTTCCAGATTCTTTAAAAAAAATTGGAGAAAGTACCTGTTTATTAATTTTTTCGCAAAAAGGTAACTAAAAAAAGTATTTTTTTATATTTTTAGTTAAATTATAATCATTGTTAAAGTTAACTTTTTGGATGGGGGAACAAATGGTTTTGTACTGCTTCGTAAATTTTTCACGTAGTTGAAAAAAGAGCGTGTTTCGCTACCTTTTTACTTAGGAATTTTCGATAAGTAGTGTTCTCATCATTCCCCCGGGTTTAGCGCGTGGATCTTGAAAACGTCTCCTATCCTTCTTTCGACTCCAACCTTGAATCCTTAGCTTTCCTCTCTTTGAGGCTTCCAGTTGCAATTATGATGCCTAAGTCTAAGCGGTTGAGTGATGTTCCTTCTAACTGCCGAAACTACATGCTACTGCTCAACTAAAGTGTTTCATGGGAAATTTTTCTACTTTTCGTACTTCAAGCAGTTTTTGAAGCATCTTCGAGGTGATTCATGACGTCAATTGCTTAAATTTCTCCTTAAACTTTTTCAATGTGGTGGGCTTTTTTCTAGTTTCCTTTAAGTTTCTCGTAAGGCGTCTCGCGAGGATGTAGGATGTATGCGTCCTCTAGTTTTCATGGGAGGGAAGGTCTCAGTGTTCCTGAATAGGTTTGAAAGAGATGCGTGAGCTCTTCGACAGGGGGGATGATTTATCCACCTTTTTCATGTTGAACAATATTTGATTTTTACTTGAAGTGTGTTTTAGCAAAGAAGCATGGATCACAGGGAACATGCAAGATTTCCATGTTATTCTTGGAGCATGCACAAGGTGATGCTTTCCAAGCGTTCTTTAACGACAACTAAATAATACTTTTCTCTTTAATGCGAGGAACACCAAGACACCTTCATGGAAGCAGTTACTCTTTACTGAGTATTTTCAGCGCAAAGCTACTTAGAGGGGGAGGTGGCGGACGGATTGCAACGCGAAGCCACTCATCTATCTGTAGTTTTTCGCTACGATTAATGAATGTTCCTCAATTTAGAATGATAAGAAGGTGGTGGGGAGAGGTGGTGAGTGTTCGGCGTGGGTGATGGGTGAGGTGGAGGTTAGCGGTATCTGAAGTTGCTTCTTAATGGTGATTCATGTCGTCTTCCTTTTTCGGGTTGTCCTCGGAATATTATTATGTCACTGATTGCTGGGAGTTTTCTGGCTATGAGGTCTAGTGTGTTGAGCATGATGTATGACATTCTTTTTGGAAGCTTGTCGAGTAGCTTCCCCCAGTGTGGAAGGCTCCAGAAGAGTGATAAGCCCTCTATGTGGTTGGCTCTTAGTGCGCCTTGCGTGTATGCTTTAAGGGTTTTGTAGTCGACTCTTAAAGTGTGGTCTTCAGGCATGTCCCAGGGTCTTCTTTCCCCTTTCCTTAGTCCTGAAAGGCCGGCTGCGTCTATTAGTCTTGCGAGCTTGAAGCCTAGACTTTCCATGTTTGCGACGGATATGACTGCTTTCCCGTTTGGTTTGAGGACGCGGGCGAACTCGAGTATTGAGCGACGTGGATAGTGGAAGTGGTCTAGGGCGCCCTTGCATATGAGGGCGTCGAGGGCGTTATCTCTGAATGGCAGGCACTCGCTGGCTCCCTGAACTATGTCTGCTTCAACGCCGCAGCCCGCCACGTAGCGCTTAGCCTTCCTCACCATTATTTTTGAGACGTCTACTCCAACCACTCTGACGCCTTGCTTCGCCATAGAGACTACTTCTATGCCTAGCCCGCATGCAACGTCAAGCGCCACATCTCTGGGCGAGGGAGAGAGAGCCCTTATGGTTCTAGGTCCCATCATTCTGAATACGAAGTCCGAGTCAGCATTGTACTCCGGGGGGATCGCTCCCTCGTCACACCACTCGACAACCTGCTTCCTCTCGAACGTGCTCTTCAACGTGAACCCGCCCAAATGATGCTACGGAGCGATAAGGGAAAACTGGCATATACTTTTTTCCGTGGCCGACGTCTGGTTAAGGCTTCCTGAATACTGCGGTTACGTTCATTCCCAGGTATGATGAGAGGGGGGACTCTTCTATTTTGGCCCAGTTCCTCTCGGACAGCTTCAGTAGTCCTTTAGGTATGGGGAGCCAGCTGTGGAGTTCTCGAAGGCGGGTTGCCGAGATAGGCCACGAACCCCACCCGGTTATTTTTACAAGTTTCAGGTTGTAACGTTTAGTTATCATTTTCATGTCGAAGGGGCTGTAGCTTCGCTCCCACCCCATGGGCCAGCAACCTATGGCGACTAGGAAGGACTTGTAGATATGGTATAGAGAGTATTTTTGAGGGGCGTCGAGTATTATGAATCCTCCACGCTTAGTGACGCGGATCTTTTCGCGTATCAGCCTGTCTGGGTTCTTGAAGTGCTCTATTAGTCCCTGAGAGAATACCAGGTCAAAGGACTCGTCCCTGAATGGAAGCGTTTCCCCGTCCGCCTGCTGAACGTTCACCGTGCTCCACTTGGACACTATGATGCTGGAGGTTGCATAATCCACGGCGCACACGTGAGCGCCAAGCTTTGCGAGGAATCCGCTGTCAACCCCGCTTCCTGCTCCAACCTCCAGCACCCGTACCCCCTTCAGGTTGCGGTTGAAGAGGGAGACTATCTGTCTCAGAATGTGGGTGTGTGGCTTATCATTTGGCTTGGCTAGTAGAAAGAAGAAGGCCCAATAGTCCTTGAGGCGACGCCTGTAGCTTAGCTGCGCTGGCTCTTCTGCGCCTTGACTTGTGGAGCGTATTTTTTCCTTAGCTCCTCGTTGGTCGTCCAGCTCCAGACTGCCACCCCATCCTCCACTCTGTAGCCTAGCAGTCCCCTCTCCATGTAGTACTTTATGAATGATTGTACGAGTTCTGGCGGGAACTTTCCTTCTAGCCGGGCGACCTCAAAGAGCCTTTCGGTCAACCGGAGGACTGGATCGGCTCCGTCGTATGGCACTCTGCCGTGCTGCTCTATTACGTCCCATTTAAGTAGGTGCCATGCGAGTCTCTGCCTGCGCCTGACGTTAAGCGACTCCACTTCCTCTGGTGGTAGGAGTCCTTGGTCTGCCATCTTGAACTTTCTCCCCAACTCCCGCATTATCGCCCTGTTGAAGTCTCCAACCACCCTGTTCAGGTATTCCGCGCTCACGGCGTGCGTGTGCGCAACAGCCCTGTTAGCGTCATACTTAGACCAGTCGTCCGTCAGTATGACTATTCCGAGCTCGTTGGCTCTCTCCCTTACTTCTGACCCGGGGAATGGTGCTAGAATGTGGAAGCCGTAGAACGGGCCTAGCTCCTCCGCGAACTTCATCGTTTGCTGTATGGTCTCCTTGGTCTCACCTGGCAATCCCAGTATGAATGAGGAGAGGACTCCTATGCCGAGCTCCTTCGTCATTTTAACCGCTTCCCTGATCTCCTCCAAGGTTATCCTCTTCTTGCACGTGTCAAGAATCTCCTGGTTTCCGCTTTCCGTGCCGAACATTATAAAGTGGCATCCCGCCTCCTTCATCTTCTCTAGAAGTTCCCTAGTCACCGTGTCAACCCTAGCATTGGCGCACCACTTGAACTTGAGCCCCCTGCTGATTATCTCGTCACATATAGCGAAGGCATGTTTGTGGTTTAGTGTGAACGTGTCGTCTTCAAATATCACCTCGTCAAACCCGTATCCCAGGACTTCCTCGACTTCGTCCACGACGAGCTTCGGGTTCCTTAGCCTAACCCTCCTCCCCATCATCTTTGAGCCAACACAAAATATGCACCTGTGAGGGCAACCCCTCCCCGTTATGAGGCTACACCCTGAGTGATAAGCCATGTACTTTGAGAGGGGGAGGAGGTGGCGTGCTGGGAAGGGGAGCTCGTCGAGGTTCTCTATGAGTTTCCTGTCTCTGTTCCGGACTATCTCGCCGTCCTCCCTGTAGGTTATCCCATCAATGTCCTTGAAATCTTTCCCCTTAACTATGTCCAAGGTGGTGTATTCGCCTTCCCCCCTAACCACCACGTCTATCCACGGAGCCTCCTCGAGCGTCCGGACGTCGCTGAAAGTTACGTGAGGACCTCCGGCTACCGTTAAAATGTCCTCGTCCACCTTCTTCACGAGCCGGAGTATCTTTGACGCGGCAGGAAAGCTCATGGTAACAGAGTTGGCACCAACGACGTCCGGCTTGTAATCCTCAACCTTCCTGATGACCTTCTCGTCCGAGTACTTTGAAACAAGGAGGTCGAGCACCTCAACTTCGAAACCGTTTTTCTCCAAGACAGCTGCAATATAAGTTAAACCTAGAGGAATCGTGGGGCACTCAGAAAACATGTAAGGCGTGTTTATCAGAAGAGTTCTCATGTCCTCACCCTCTTCTAGGGGGTTAGACACTTCTATGATTGCATTCATTTAAAACGTTTGCCGTCGACTTCTCTCTTTTGAGGTAGAATACCACGCTCTTCGGAAAGACGTAATTAAAAAACTTCTCTATTATCCTTATGAGTTTAACTCTTGGGGAGTATATTAGGAGAAGCCTCCATAGGGCAGGTATGATTGCTTTGTCGTTGTCGAGCCCCGCTAGGCACTTGAGAAGCCAGTATACCGTGTGGAGGGCGTGCTCGTAGCATATTCTCACCGGGCGTAACCCTCCTTCCCTGAGCTTATCCAGCAACCTATCCTCCTTGTAGATTTTTATGTGTCCTCCGGGACTTCTAAAGTACTTGGCTGAGAGTCTGCCGTATAGCCTCTCAGACGCCCTCGTAGGGACGCTTACGGCGACACACCCCTTGCCGTCTATGACGCGCGCCAGTTCACCTATGGCTTCCCTGTCCTCCTTTATGTGCTCCAGTACCTCTGTGCATATGACCTTGGTGAATGAGTTCTCCTTGAATGGCAACCTGCGCACGTCCCCTCGCACGACCTCAGCGTACGCCTTCAACTCGCCCTTATGGTTCATCAGCCTTACGACGAAGAGAACCTTTAGAAGGTCGATCAACGAGGTGTCTAAAGCCACCAAGCGGCACGGCATTTTAGCTATTGTTAGGGCGTGCCTTCCGTCGCCGCATCCCGCGTCAAGTATCACGTCTTTTTCTCTTACCCTGAAAATGTCAAGGTTTATGGTTAGCATCCGCAACCTCCATGTAGACTTTCTCCAGCTCTCTGGCTACTTTCTCCCAGGTGAAGAGGCTTTCAACTCTCTTTCTTCCGTTCATGCCCATCTGCCTCCTCAACTCCTTGTCCTCTAGGAGCCTTGCCGCGGCGTGGGCTAGCTCCTTCCAGTTGCCGGGCTCTACGAGTATCCCTGTGACGCCGTTCTCAACAACCTCTGGGAGCGCACCAACTCTAAATCCTACGAGCGGCTTCCCGCAGGCCATCGCTTCAGCCGCCACGAAGCAGAAACCCTCGAACATCGATGAAAGCATGACTAGGTCCGCGCTAGCATACTGCCGGGCAAGCTCCTCTATCGTGAGGAAGCCCGTAAAGGAGACGTCATCCTGCAAACAATACTCTTTTATGAATGGCTGGGCAATTCCTTCCTCCTTCCACCTGTCAACTATGGTGAGTTTCACGTTGAGGCCCAACTCCTCTTTCATGTACTTAACTGCTCTAAGTAGGAGCCCTATGCCCTTAACCCTGTTGTCCGTGTTCCCCACGAAGAGGAGCCGGTAGTAGTCCCCATCAATGCTACCTTCATCCATCGGCCTGAAAACGTCCACGTCCACGCCGTTATGTATCACACTTATTTTCTCCCTTGGAACCTTGAAGTGCTTCGTGATGCTTCTGGCTGAAGTTTGTGAGACGGTTACCACTCTGTCCATGAAGTTGGCGACGATCTTTTGCATGAACATGGGGTAGAATATGATCTGCTTGAACCGCTCCTTAGTTGTCCTCGCAAGCCTCATCGCCATTATCCTGTCTATGGGTAGAGGATGATGAATCGTTGCCACGACAGGGACACCTAAAGCCTTCATGAGTAGTAAGCCGTATCCTAAGCACTGGTTGTCGTGGATCACGTCGAACCTTTCCTTCTTCATGAGCTCCTTAACCTTGAAGAAGGCCCTTATGCTGAAGCTGAACATCTCGGGAAAGACGCCTATGTTTGCCAGCGTATACTCGTATGCTGAGAGGAGCGATAGGTTCTCGGCGGTCAGCCGCTCGCCCGTGAACTCGCTAAACTGGGGAGTTTTAATTTTGTGTATGGTTGCCCACTCCATCTCGAATGGGTAGGGTGGACCAACGATCACGTGGACGTCGTGCCCAAGCTTTGCCAGCTCACGGGAAACATAGTAGATGTATACTCCCTGCCCGCCACAACACATGTTGCCTCTATAGCTGAGAAGGCAGATCTTCATCCTCGTCTCTCCATAACTTCTTTGAAAATGTTAAGATACTTTTTCACGGCTTTTTTAGCGTTAAACTTCTCCTCGGCGGTTCTCCTAGCGGCGAGCCCCATGCGCTTCCTCAACGTCTTGTTTGAGAGGAGCCGTATCACCCTGTCAGCGAACGCCTCGATGTCTCCGGGGGGGACGAGGAAGCCGTTGATTCCATCCTCTATTTGGACGCTGACTCCTCCCACATTGTAGGCTACGACGGGTTTGCCTGACGCCATCGCCTCAGTTATGGCTAAGCCGAAACCCTCCATTTTCGATGGGAGAACCACCACGTCAGCCATCTTATAAGCTTTAGGCAAGAATTCGGGGGACAGGTAACCCGTGAATATTACGTCTTCCCTCAAGCCTAGCTCGTCAACCAAGTTGAACAGTTTCTCCTTTCTCTCATCTCTGATACCCAGAACGTTCTCGCTCAGGGAGCCGTTCCCGACGCACACCAAGCTAGCCCACCTTCGCGCCTCCTTAATTATAGAAAAGGCCCTTAAAAGGTCGTCGTGGCTTTTAACAG
>JAHLWW010000018.1 GCA_019057715.1 Candidatus Jordarchaeum sp. JNZ_1113 | reverse complement strand
GAGGATTTCGAAGGAGCACCCCACGTCCCTCAACTACTTTCGTTATCGCTAAAATGTCCGAAGTGCGGAAGTAGTGCGACAAAAATAGTTGGCGGAAGGGAGTGCACAGTGAAGAATATTCAAATAGTAACAGCATAAAATCGCTTTCGTTACTGTTTTTGTTCTATTAATACAGCGTTTACCACTCCGTCTTGGCCCGGTCTGCTTGTGACTTGCGCCGTCCCCAGCTCTGTCTTTATAATGGCGCCTTTCGTTATTATTTTGCGACGTGAATAGTCTACACTAGCCGGGTTCTTCTCCACACCGAGGATCTTAACTTTAACAGTTTTTCCCGTAGTGACATCTGTTACATTTGCATATGATGCAACCCGCAACTTGATTTTCAGGTTTCCGCCACGCACTCGAACCTTCTTTCTTTTCTCTTCGTCTCCAAGCTGTGTCTCGATGGGCTCGCGACCCATCTCATACTTTCTCTTACCCCGAGCTATTCCGAGCTTGCCGCCACTAGGCTTCCTCCTAGACTTACCATGCCATACACCCATATTGGATCCTCCGCAAAATTCAGAAAGAAAAAACATGAAAAGGAGATATAAATCCATCGGACATGAAACACTAGAAGAGCTCAGCTTTAAGCATCCAACAAGCGGCAGGCAAGCGACGCGTACCGGTGACTTTGAGGTTCATTATTCGATGAGCGGAAACATTTTTTGAGCCAAATTAGATGTATGTTGCAGGGGGTGATGGCGACGGAGCTTCAAGAGGTCATTGAGCTAGCTCATGGAGCGGGTGGAACTGCCATGGGGAAGCTGATCAAGGAGGTCATCCTTCCATTGATCGATAGGCGAAGGGTTGGCGGGGGAATAGGGCTGGACGAGCTAGACGATGGAGCAACTATACCTTTAGGGGGCTATAACATTGTTGTGACCACGGATGGACACACTGTAGATCCAATATTCTTCCCAGGAGGCGACCTTGGACGGCTTGCCATTTCGGGTACAGTTAACGACGTTCTTATGATGGGAGCAGACCCTATAGCCGTGACGTGCTCCATGATATTGGAGGAAGGGTTCCCCATAGCTGATTTGAAGCGGATAGTTAGGTCTATAAGCGACACGTGTAACGAAGCCGGGGTCGCCCTGATCGCAGGAGACACGAAGGTGATGCCAAAAGGACACCTCGACAAGATTGTTCTGGCTACCACAGGGATCGGGATTGCCAAAGGAAAGGTAATTTGCGATAGCGGCATACAGGTTGGCGACAAGGTAATAGTTACGGGAACCGTAGGCGACCATGGAATAGCGCTCCTCGCCGCGCGAGAAGGTATAAGTTTCGGGACACAACTGGAGTCGGATGTTGCTCCCCTCAATGAGACGATCAAAGCAGCCTTAAGCGTCGGCGGCGTAACGGCAATGAAGGATCCGACAAGAGGAGGACTCGCTGCAGCCCTAAACGACTGGGCTAAGAAAAATGGAGTCAGCATATGGATCAAAGAGGAGGACATACCTATCCGGGAGGAAGTAGTTGCAGCATCAGAAATGCTTGGAATAGACCCGCTCGAGGTAACCTGTGAGGGAAAAGCGATAATAGCGGTAAGACCTGAAAGAGCGGAGGAGGTCCTCGAAAAGGTTAAAGCAACAAAGTATGGTAGAAACGCCAGCATTATAGGAGAGGTTCGAAAGGAGAGACCAGGATACGTCATAATGGAAACAGTCGTCGGGGGAAAACGAATAATAGAAGAGCCATACGGCGAACCTATCCCCCGTGTATGCTAAGGAAAGACAAGTCACCGTTTAAAGTAGCTATCAAGGCTCTGCTGCCCAACTCTTGGAAGGCTCTCTACACCTACAGCTTTCTCTTGAGGCTCATCAAAAGATATTTTTCCATATACTCCGTCAAACCCCGGCTTTATTTTGAGGCGCCCCTCCCTGTTAAGTATTATAAGCTCAGCCACTCTTTGATGAGTAACTTCTAGGAGGCTCTCCAAGGGGGGATCAAGCAGAACAGCATACTCGTTCCCGAACTTGTTGATGAGTCGATCGTACTCTTCTCTGACGCGTTGCGCATGGAGATTCTCAACTCTTAAAGCTGACGCTATTAACTCGGAAAGGGGGATCAGCCTCTTGAATGGTATAGGGTTGTCTGGCACGAAGCCTTCCTCCCTATCAGCCAGCTCTTCAACCCTGTGCTGCACTCCTATCGTCATTTTCTTTCCACATACGGGACAAATATTTCCTCGCATCATTGCTTCCTTTGGGTGCATGCAGACATCTACACCACCATGCCCCTGCCGGTCACCCCGATGACCATCGTAATGATATTTTACGTCCCCTCTCTACTGGGGGATTCCGTATTCGGGGGCGACCTCTATGGTCATAACAATCCTTCGTTTATCCTTTTTCTTCACTGCATCAACGAGGTCGCGGAACGATGGTTCATCAAGGTTGAAGACGTTCGCTTCTCTTCCCAGCCTCCAAGGCCAGGGACTGTGAGAGTCACTGTTGCTCAACAAGACATACCTGTCAAGGCTACTAAGCCTCCAGTTCATTGGTGGGTCTGAGCTAAGACCTGTCTCAACGGCATGAATATGGTCTACCATATCGCCGTAGCATTCTTCCAAGCTGTTAAATCCCCGCTCACCCAGCGCTCCAAACCAGCTCGTCCAGAGGTGAGCGGGCACCACGAGAATGTTTCGGTCAACTTGCAGAAGCAACTCAACGAGCTCTGCGGGAGTGCATCCAAGCATTGGTCTGCCGTCAGCATCTAAATTCCCATATTTCGCTATGATCTCGTTCACTTGGTCCACAACCTCAAAGCTTTCAACAAGTAGGAGGTGATGAACGTTTTTCGTTTCGCCTTCAGATTCAAAGCTGGTGCTTACTTCGTTCGTCAAAACGAAGAAAACATCACTCCCACCCTCTCTTAAAGTGTAAAACCCCGTGTCCCCAACAGCTTCGAGCTTATCTTTTAACTCAGTAAGCCATTTAGGATGGGAGAAGTCACCCGTCCCCAGCAAGTTAAGTCCCTTCACTCTGGCGAAAGAACGGAGAACATGAGGCTCCATGTTCGAGCTACTACCCCTACTATACTTGCTATGAATGTGAAGGTCTGCGAAGAAAAGCAAGTTTCATCCTCCCCAGCAAACCTTACTATTAAGAAGAACGAAAAAGCATATAAAAGTAAGTGAAAGCGAATAAATAACTAGCAGGTTTCCCATTAACATCGGAGATGGGGAGTAGTTTTGGGTTTTTGTTAATAGGGTTTAGCAACGTACACTAGTTCTTTCGCTTCTTTTCCGCATGCAGCACAAACGCTTAATTTCTCCCACTTTTCGCCCACTCTGACTCCTCTAACCTCAAATCCGCCGGTTTCCGCCTTTATCTCGCTGGCGCACTCCTCCCTGCCGCAAAAAGCCATCCTACCTATTCCGCCCTCCCTCGCCAGCATTATAAGATCATCTTTACTCTTGACATCTCTCAAATTTGCTTCAAGCCACTTCTCCCCCCGCTCTCTCAAAACCCTTAGAATATCTTTTCTTAGCTCCTTTATTTTTTCTTCAAGCTCATTTTCCCTAACAACTATCCGTTCTCTCGTGTCACGCCTGAAAACGGTCACTACACCCTTCTCGACGTCCCTTGGCCCTATTTCAATTCTCACGGGAACACCTAAAGTTTCCCAACGGTAAAACTTGGCTCCTGGACGCTCATCGGAGTCGTCCAGCATCACTCTGTACCCTTTCTCGCATAGCTTCTCGAAGATGGCTTTACATTTCTCCATTACAATTCCTCCGGCCTCTTTGAACAGTATGGGAACTATGACTATTTGTGTTGGAGCTATGTCGAAGGGTAGGACCAGCCCGTATTCGTCTCCGTGAACGCTTATCAGGGTTGCGAGAATCCTCGAAATCCCTATACCGAAGCATGTCTGCTGAACATACTTAAGTTCTCCATCCTCATCCTTGTACATTATTTCAAAAGCTCTGGAGAAGTTTTCTCCAAGGATGTGCGTGGTAGCTATCTGGAGCACGGACTTGTCCGGAAAAACCACATCAAACGCGTAGGTTCTTTCAGCCCCTGCAAACCTGTCCCAAGGCGGGCGCTCTAAGAGCAGGAATGGGACGCCTAGAACCTCGTGGAGCGCATTACTCATAACTTCCATATCTTCCAACACCTGACGTTCAGCATTTTCCTTCGTCCTGTGAGCGCAGTGCGCCTCAATCCAGAAAAACTCACGTCCCCTCAAGAGAGGCTTAGTGGCTTTCGTCTCGTAGCGATACACCGAGTTAGATTGGTATAGCTTTAATGGGAGGTCTTTGTAGCTTCTAATCCAGAACGCATAAAGAGGGTACATAGCTGTCTCCGACGTCGGGCGCAGTAACAGCGGCTTGTTGAGCTCGTGCTGCCCCGCCTTCGTAACCCAAAAAACCTCGTCAAGAAAACCCTTAATATGCTGGGCTTCCTTCTCAAAGAACTCGAACGGAATAACGACAGGGAAAATGCAGGGGGCATGTCCCAGCCGGTCCAGCTCCTCCTCAAAGAGGCGGTAAACTTGACGCATTATCACAGCCGCGTTCGGCCGATAAACAATAAATCCCTTGACCCCATAGCGCAAGTCAATGAGTTCAGCTTTCTGTAGAATTTCATTATACCATTCGTTGAAATTTTCGTATTTATTTGGCAGGGGTGTCTTATCGGTCTCCGACAAAAAACAGCACCTCTCTAACGACCAGCTGGCATCTTACAGCTCTAACGAGAAATGAAGAACAATTTTTAAGTGTTTCCTGCGACGGTTCTCCAAAAGTAGGAGAACGCCACTAGGAAAGATTCCATGAAGAAAGCTTTCATGAGAAGCGGAGGACAGCGTCTCTTCCACTACATCCTTCAGTCACACCAAGCTCTCTAGCTTTCGAAGTAACATTTACAACTTTCGCCTCCAGCATTTCATCGAAGGACGAGACCCCCCTAACTATAGCGGCAGTTACACCGAACCTTTCAGCGACTTCCAAGTTAAAGTAGCCACACGCGAGTATTCCTCTTAGACAGATGATCATGAGAAAAGGCACGGGTTTCAAGTTAACTCTTAATCCTAGGACAGCTTTTTCTTCAACATAGAATTCCTCAACGCAGATCAAATACAACACCTCCAACAACAAAGCTGAAAGTTGAATCTCAAAAAATTTTTGATAACGCAAAATTGAGACGTGAAATAACTAATTTTACAGGTTAGAGAAATTATTCGTTCTTTCAATCCTGACCTCTTTACTTCTTTCCAAAATGTATTCCTTGCTCGCATCACCAAGAGGCAGTTTTCTTTCCACCACACAGGTAGCAGCAGAGCAAGCCAGCTTCAGACAGTCTTCTAAGCTCATTGACCAAGCGTACCCAATAAGAAAGGCCGCAATGAAAGCATCCCCAGCCCCTGTAGGGTCGACGACCATAACGGGCTTCAAAGGGTAAACACGGAAGAACTCATCTTTATAGAAGGCTAGCGCACCCTTCTCACCTAAAGTCGCTATGACAACCTTGGGACCAAGCTGGGCGATTTGGATCAATGCTTCATCAATGTAGTCACACTCAACGATGGACTTGACTTCTCTTTCAGACCCTTTAATAACGTCAAAAGAACTTAAAAAACGTTTTTCAGGTCGCTTGAAAGCCATGTCGCCGTCCTCGGAGAAAGTTCTAGTGAATCCCTGAAGGTCTGCGGCGAGCAGATTACCTCGCCTCATACAGTGACTTGAAGTATTCTCAACAAATTCGTGATTTAGCTCCCCGGCCACAGGGCTGAGTAACACGGCGGAAGCGTCCAGCGCCTCCAGTGGAACCTCACCGAATGACAGGTCATCCGCCCGAGACAACAATTTAAGCCTTCGTCCACTCGCACCATAATTTATTTCGAAGCAAGTAGTCGCTCGTCCACCCAGTATGAAGGCGGAAACACCAGCACTATTGAGGAGTGACGAGAACATCAAACGGTGACTTCCCGACGCCACCTTTGAAACAACTGCAACCTTAGCTCCCAGCTTGCACGCAGTTAGTCCACCATAAAAAGGCGAGCCGCCCATCAGCCAACGTTGGCCCTGAAAAGAAATAGTGTCTAATGTTAAGTGACCAATGACCGTTAAATCATACCTAGCCACGGCACCACCAGAGATAAAAGGGTTTCGAACACGCTTAAAAAGCTCACCAAAAATCAGGGGATAATGACAGGTAAAGGGGGGATGTGACAGCGAAAATAGATGTAGAACGCCTAAGGTTCAACGCGTAATCCGCCAAAAAGACATTCAAGAAGCCACTTTCGTAAATCTAAACAAAAAGGTTAAAAATCAGCGGATTCGATGTTTCATCGCTGTTAGAAAAACGTTTAGGAGGAGCGGTTCCTATGGCGTCTTCGTTTAAAGACATATGCCCTGTGGACGTTGGCCCGGTTTATGAAGGCGAAAGAATACGTGGAAAGGACATGCAGTTAGAGTTTGGTGGTCCAAACGTAAAGTACAAGTTTGAGCTCGTACAAGTGAGGGACGCGAAAGAAATAGAAGACGGAAAAGTCAGCGTGGTTGGGCCTGACATTAAGGACCTGCAACAGGGTGGTTCCTACCCGCTCGGCATATTGGTTGAAGTCGCAGGGGCACAGGTAGAAAAAGACCTGGAAGGAGTGCTCGAACGACGCATACATGAGTTCACGAATTATATAGAGGGCGTTATGCACCTTAACCAGCGCTATGACATTTGGATCCGTGTCTCTCAATCCTCATTTAAGAAGGGTCTTAACAGCCTTAAGTATGTTGGAAATGTTTTGGCTAGGCTTTACAAAGCAGAGTTCCCAATAATCGAGAAGATCCAAGTAACATACATTACGGACCCCGAAAAGGTCAAGGAAATGTACGAAAAGGCGTTGAAGATCTACGAGGCTAGGGACGCTAGGGCTAGAGGTTTAAGGGACGAGGACGTTGAGGAGTTCTACGGATGCGTACTGTGCCAGAGCTTTGCGCCGACGCACGTATGCATTATTACGCCTAACAGGGTGTCACTCTGCGGCTCCATTAACTGGTTTGACGCTAGAGCCGCAGCTAGGGTTGACCCTAAGGGTCCGAACTTCAAGGTTGAGAAGGGTGAGCTACTAGACCCAGTGGTCGGAGAATATAGTGGGGCCAATGCGGCGGCTAAGGAGAAGAGCCTAGGTGAGGTTACGAGGGTTTACCTTTACAGTATGTTTGGGCATCCACATACAAGCTGTGGCTGCTTCGAGGCTATAGCATTCTACATTCCAGAGGTTGACGGTGTAGGGATTGTTGACAGAAACTATCAGGGTCCTGCAGTTAATGGACTGCCGTTCTCGACGATGGCTAACCAGACCGGTGGCGGCAAGCAGGTTGAAGGCTTCCTCGGTATCGCTATCGAGTATATGAGGAGCCCTAAGTTCCTGCAAGCCGATGGTGGCTGGAACAGGGTTGTGTGGATGCCATCCTACGTTAAGGAGAGAGTTCTCGACGCAATCCCTGAGAACCTCAGGGATAAAATTGCGACGGAGAAAGATGTCTCAAGCACAGCTGAACTCAAGGAGTTCCTCAAGGCGAAGGGTCACCCCGTGGTTGAACACTGGAAGGCTGTCGAGGCACCGGCTGCAGCTGAGGCCACGGCTGAAGGTGAGGCTGAGATGACTGTGCCTGAGCTTGCCATTCCAGTTGAGGGTGTGCCGGCTATTGGAGGCGGCATACAGCTGATCTTCAAGAACGTGAAGATCAGAGCGGATAAGCTGATCATTAAGAGAGTTGAGAAAAGTAAGAAGTGAGAAGGGAGCGTTAATGGTCGATGACGAAACAGCATTAGGTAAAAGAATATTGGAAATTCTAGGGGAATACGAAGAGCTGGAGCTGGAGGACGTTACATTAGAGGCTGAAGAGCTGGTCTTTAGAGTTATACCGGGAATGCTCGCTGCGGCGCTTCCACCTGCTGCTAAAGCTAGAATCCCCACTTCCCTCATTGAGCAAAAGTTCGAGCTCCCTATTGAGAAGTACCCAGGCGAGATAGTTGAGGTTCAGTTTGGGGCCACAAAAGCTGAGGGGGGTAGCCGCAAAAAAGTTGTTAAGATTGGCGGCGAGAAGGCACCCGCATTTTATAGGTTTGAGTTTATGAACCCAAATAGACCTGTTGTGACTTTCGACGTTTTCGACATGCCAATCAGCCTTCCGAAGCCTGTAACGGAGCACTTCGAGGACGTCATGAGTGACCCGGCGGATTGGGCTAAGAAAGCGGTCAACGAGTTCGGTGCAGACTTAGTCACGGTGCACCTCATAAGTACTGACCCATACATTAAAAACACTCCTGCTAAGGAGGCTGCTAAGGTTATAGAGGATGTGCTTCAGGCCGTTGACACGCCGATCCTCATAGGAGGTTCAGGGAACCCTGACAAAGACCCGGAGGTTCTCGAGGCCGCCGCCGCGGTTTCAGAGGGCGAGAGGCTAATGCTTAACTCGGCGTCGCTAAATCTTGACTGGAAGCGAATAGTTGAGGCAGCCAAGAAATATGGTCACAACGTTCTATCCTGGACCCAGCTGGACGTGAACAACCAGAAGAAGCTTAACAAGCTTATACTAGAAGCTGGATTGCCTAAGAACAGGATAGTGCAGGACGCCACAACTGCTGCGCTTGGTTATGGGCTGGAGTATTCATTTAGCATATATGAGAGGATCAGGCTCTCGGCGTTAAGGGGCGATGCCGACTTGCAGATGCCACTCTCCTCCGGAACCACTAACGCCTGGGGTGCTAGGGAGGCCTTCATGAGCGACAAGAAGAAGGGAGCCGAGTGGGGCATGCAAAGGTTCAGGGGGCCGATATGGGAAGCCGTAACGGCTTTAGCCCTGGCACTAGTGGGCTGCGATGTTTTCATGATGATTCATCCTGCAAGTGCACAGATCTTCAAGACATTCATAGAATATCTTTCCTCACAAAAAAAGGAGGAGATCCCTCCGCTTCTCAACTGGGTTACGGCTAGAGTTTAGAGGGAGAGATTGTTATGGCGCGCCTAAAGCCATTAGACATATACAACTATCTTCCTAAGACTAATTGTGGCGAGTGTGGTTTGGAGAGCTGCATGGCTTTCGCCTACAAGTTGATCGAGCACGAGTTGGAGGTAGAGGACTGCAAACCCTTGGCGACTGACCCGAAGCTTAAGAAAGCATTTAAAGATCTTAAGGAGCTCGTCACGCCCCCCGTTAGGCCGGTGAAATTTGGCGGTGATGGGAACGAGGTGACTATAGGCGGAGAAGAAGTGATGTACAGGCATGAACTAACTTACTTCAACCCGACCGCTATAGCTGTCTGTGTCCATGACGAGATGACCGAGGAGGAGCTCATAAAAAACGTGAAGCTGATAGATGGATGGACAGTGTTCAGGGTCGGTGCCAGCCTGAAACTTGACGCGGTAGCTGTAAAGTCTGTTTCAAGGGACCCGGCTAAGTTCGCTAAAGCAGTCAAGCTCGTCGCTGAAAACACGAAGCTCCCGTTAATACTCTGCTCGCTCGACCCAGCTTGCCTCAGGGCAGGTGTTGAAGTGGTGAAGGGCAGGAAGCCACTACTCTATGCAGCAACTAGAGATAATTGGAGAGAAGTGGCTGAAATTGCCCTTAACGCAGGATGCCCTGTCGTGGTGACGTCTCCGGGAGATCTTGATACGCTCAAATCCCTTTCAGCTACCCTCTCAAGTGCCGGAATACAGGTTGCATTAGACCCGGGAACAGCATGGGGTGAGGGAGTTCTTGCGGACACCATAGACAGCTTCACAATGCTCAGAAGGGCTGCAATAGAAAGAGGAGATAAACTCGTAGGCTGGCCCCTAGTCGGAGTACCGGCAACCCTCTGGATAGGAAAGGAGGAGGCATCTGAAGGAGAGAAGCTGGAGACGGCGTTTAAAGAGACGTTTCTGGCGGCTGCGCTCATATGCAGGTATGCCGACCTCTTAATAATAAACTCCAAGGAGTTGTGGACGTTCCTCACGTTAGCCACGTTAAGGCAGAACATTTACACAGACCCGAGAATACATCCTGCAGTCGAGCCTGGACTCTTTGCAGTAGGCAACCCGAATGAGGACAGCCCAGTAATGATAACAACTAACTATGCATCCACAGCCTCAGTTGTGAGGTCAGACTTGGAGCAGTCTAAGATCGACGCTTGGCTCGTGATAATAAATACTGAGGGAATAGGAGTTGAAGCATCCGCAGCCGGAGGCCAGCTGAATGCCGCTAAGATAGCTGATGCGATTAATGAGTACAAGGTCGCAGAGAAGGTAAGACATAGGGCGCTAATAATACCTGGCCTCGCAGCGAGGTTCGCGGGTGAACTCGAGGACGCAAGTGGATGGGACGTCTATGTTGGACCCAAGGACTCGGGCTCAATACCAGACTTCCTTAAAAGCAAGTACAGGCCGCGTGACGGGATAAGATATACTGGGGACCCCGATGAAAAATCGCCAGTTATACTGGTTACGAACAACATAAAAGATTTCTACAGAGTGAAGGTACCACTTATGAATGAAGGCATAAGTGCATGGATCCTGGTAGTTGATGCCGACGGGTTACCTGTCAAGGAAGCTGTAGAAGCGAAGAAACTCACTGAAGAAACTGTTAAGGCCTTCATGCAGAGAGAGGACGTAGAGAAGAAAGTTAGTCACAGGGAACTCATTGTGCCGGAAGAAGCAGCTCCCATCAAAGAAAAAATTGAGAAGGTCACAGGCTGGAAGGTTACAGTTGTCCCGTGCGAGAAGCTAACAGAGAAGATCAAAAAGTAAAAGTGTAGGTTTCTCTTAACTTCTTTCCATTTTTGTTTTTGATTTGCCTACTCGCGGAAAAACTGTTAAAAGGAAATGGGAATTCGTTTGGGGGGATCCGAGGTGTCTAGCAAGCTAAGCAGGTTTAGGGTACGTTTTATTATAGAGGGGGTGGGGGAAGCCGAGGGGGAGCTTAACAGGCTGAAGGCACCAATAACTGTGGAAGCACTTCTCGGCGCCCTTCCAATAACAAGTAATGCAAGTGTATGGCAGGGGAAAGAAGTTTACTTCCCGGTTGGAATAAAAAAAGGAGCGGAAAAGGCAAGGAAGGAAATCGAAGTGGGCGAAATAGCTTACTGGCCAATGGGGGATGCACTCTGCATCTTCTATGATAAGATCAAACCATACTCCGAGGTGAATCCAGTAGGAATAATAATTAAGGGACTCGAGCTCTTCCGCCAAGTAAAACAGGGAACAAAGATCCGGGTAGAGCTAGCGGAGTAGAACATGGTCTCCCATAATTATTTGGCTCGAGTTTCCGGGTGCTTTCCATGTGCTGCGCGTTATCGCTTTATTGCGACCTCCTCTTTGCCCCCACTTTGGAGTATAAGCTTAATTAGCAGTTCGGGGATTGCCGGGACGCCGCTCCGAACAGCTCTCTTCCACAAGGCAGCAATTCTAAAGTACTCTTTAAGCTCGGTAACCGCTTTCCACCCTATTTCGGCTAGTTGGTTTTCATCTATCTCCATGCCTTTCCCTATTCCCGGGCATATGTCTTTGGCCCTAGTTGCCACACCATACTTTAGCCACCCATCTTGAACGGAGAACGTGAAGGGAAACGTTCTACAAGTCATAGGACGCGACGGGTAAACGCTGCAAGTGTTTTCTTCTAGAAAGATGCATGACCCATCCTTCCTCTTTCTTAAACCCATGATCGCTTTCCCTCTATAAGTCTCTATAGAGGGAAAGGCGAGAAACGCTTCAGTGTCTTCATTAACTTGATAGAAAACGAGAACATGTTTCACGAGTTCTTTTTCATCCATCTCTATGGCTTCGGCGAGTCTAATCAAATCCCTGTGTGTTAATGTGACTATTGTTTTTTCGTCCTTACAACAACGCCCGCACTTCAAGCACTCAAACTTCAAGAGTCACCATGACCTCACAAGTCTATTAACGAATTCCTCCCTTATTTCCTCCCCTAAGTCCTTCTTTGGCTGATGATGAGGCGAGCAGTTCTCGCACTCGTATATCCAAGCGTATTTTCCGTTTTCCCAAATAAGAGTGAATGTGAGGGGGGCGCCGCACAATCCGCACTTTACGTCATTCCGTTTAACCTTCTCGACAACTATCAAACTATCTTTCCCCGGAGAACTATACTTTTTTCAATTCGATCTCTATCGTTGAGACATTGCGCTGGTCATCGCCTGAGCCTATGATCTCTGTTCCAATTTTTATTTCGCCCAGCTTTACAGAGTCAGGCATGAAACGTTGCCTCACAATTTCCACTACGTCCACTGCCTTAGATATTGCTCTGCCACGCGCTACGACTCTCACCTCGTTGGCGCCTTGGCTAAGCTGCATCACACATGCCAAAACATAACTCATTGTCGGCTTTTTACCCACAAAAACCATATTTTCCGTTGAAGAACTTTTTTCCTCAGAACCTTTTCCCTTTTGTTTGGCCGCCATTAGAAACGCCCTCCCTTTTTCATTTACCATTAAAAACCAACAGAAACACTTTGAAGACTCCTTAAATAAGAAAGGAGTTGTTGGTGTTTTTAAACCTTCCTAATGAAAGAGGGATGAAGCATTATGTGACGTGCTCTTATATACCTTCGCTCGGAAGGTATGTTTTTAAGGAAAGTAGAGAAAATACAGAAAGCGAAACCACGATTAATAGGGAGAAAGGGTGATTGAATTGGAGAGGAAAACTGTGTTAAATCTAGTTATGCTACTCCTGGTTGCTGAAGCAGCATATGCAGCTTTCTTTTCCTTCACAGCTTATACTCTGCTTTCGAGTGTAAGTGTGATAAGGGGAGAGGCGCTGCTGTTAGGTGCCGCATTCAGTTCGCCGGAAGAAGTGGTACTAATCTCCTTAGTTTACGCTTCAGCTTCCAGCCTGCTTCCGCTCTATACCTCGCAAACAGTGTTCTCCATAGGGTTGACGGCTTTTAACTTGTTTATGGTGTGGCAGGTGAACAAGTTTTGGAGGTATATTTACCATGCGCTCCTAGCGCAACCAGTAATTGTGGTTATTGCTTCGTTGTTAACAATGCCGGAGGCGGTGGGTGCTTTCTTTATTGTTATAAGCTTCCTTCTCTTAATAGCTTCTCAAAACAGAGAGCTTAGAAAAAGTAGAAAAAAGAAAGTTGAGGAGAGAAAAGTATGAAGGAGGTTAGAGGGAGTTGAATTATGAGTATAAGAATTTAAGGATTGAAACTTATTTAGGAGACATAACTAAGCTTGAGGTAGACGCGATAGTTAACGCCGCTAACAGCCATTTGTGGATGGGGGGTGGGGTAGCAGGAGCTATTAGGAGAGCTGGCGGCGTCGAAATAGAGGAGGACGCACGAAGAAGGGCGCCAAAAAACGAGAGAGGCGAACCTTTTGTACCTGTGGGCCAAGCCGTGGCCTCAACAGCAGGGAGACTTAAGGCGAAGTACGTGATCCACGCACCAACAATGGAGGAGCCGGGCATGATTACCACACCTAGGAAAGTTGAGATGGCCATGGAAGCCGCGCTTAGGTGCGCTGAGGAGCTGGAGGTTGAGTCTATAGCGGTACCTGCTTTAGGGACAGGGGTTGGAGGGGTTCCGAAGGACGAGGCTGCTAAGAGGATGGTTAAGGCACTTTTTCGGCATGTTGACTCGGGAACAAAGCTGAAAAAAGTGATTTTGTGTGATGTAAGCGAGGAACAAGTGAGGGCGTTTGATGAGGCTTTATCCACAGTCAAACTTTAGCCTGCAGCTGCTTCAGCTCTTGCCCCAGTCCAGACTTTGAGCCTCCTGTCGGAAGACACCAGTTTTATGAGGCCTTTTTCTTCTAGGCGTTTCAGGATTGACTTTGCAACGCTGACCCTTACGCCGTACTTGTCAGATACTTCACTTGGCGTTATGACTTTCATTTTCGGAACTTCTTTCTCAATAGATTCAAGTGTTGCTTCATCAACCAGTATTTTACGCACTTCCTTTTCGACCACCTTTTCCTGTTGCTTCATTCTCTTGCCCATAGTTTTTGCCTCCGCTTCAGCTCATCATATTATCTTAAACTAAAAAATGTTTCCGCGCTGCGAGACTTAAAAGCTCATCTATTATTTTTGCTCTTTCGGATAGACGGATCGCCCTGATGTGGCGCGGATAATCCAAGTCGACTTTCTGAATTAATATGTCTTCTTCACTCCTCTTCCCGACGAGGACATTTAATTTAGCTGGAGACTCGTACCCTTCATGGAAGCCAACTATTATGCTTTCCCCAGGCCAGCTGACCCCCCTTTCGAAACTTACAGAATTTATTCCGACAACGGGAACCCTGTTCTCTAATGCTCTAGCCTTCACGTAAATATGCCAGTTCTCCACGCCGTCTGAGGGTATGAAGGCGGGGTTCAATATGATATCAGCTCCTTTGAGGGTGAGAATTCTTGCAACTTCGGGGAAGGCTAGGTCAAAGCACACCGTTAGGCCCACCTTACCGAATTCTGTTTCGCATGGCTCGAGGCTGTTACCCGGCTCGAAGAACTGCTTCTCCATGCCGTAAAGGTGGATCTTCCGATGAACACCGATGCATCTGCCTGACCTATCCATGAGGCGGGAAACGTTGTAGACCTTCCCGTTCCATTTCTCCCACACTGAGCCGCCGAGCACGTAGACTCCATACTCCTCAGCGATAGACTCTAGGAGCCTTATGCTGGGACCATCAGGGCTTTCAGAGTCCGTGAGAGGGTTGCCCTCCTTGATGTTCCACTTCTCAGGAAGACATACAAGGTCCACGTTTCCTCTTCTAACAGTTTCGTTAACAAGTCTGGAAACGTTCCTGAAGTTTTCCTCTTTGTTGTCAGCCTTCTTCAATTGAATGGCGGCTACGGTGATGGAGCCACGCAACCATTTGAACCTCCAGCTGTGAAGCCCTAACTGAAACGCCTACAAACAGCTTTATTTCTAGGTTAATATTCCTTATCCAGAGGTGGCATCAATGGAGGATGAACTGATAAGAACAGTTGACTACGGACTTAGTCTAGGGGCCAGCTACGTGGAAATCAGAGGAGAAGAGCTCATGGAAACATCGTTGGAGATAGAGGATGAGCGCGTTAGAGCAGTGAAACAGGGAGTTGACCGTGGATTCTCCATACGTGTAATATCAAGTGGAGCATGGGGATTTGCATCCACTAGTAGTCTTGAGAGGCTGAGGGAGGCTTGTACGAGCGCGGTGAAGCTGGCTACCGCGGCGAGTCGGGCGGTTAAGGAGAGTGTGGAGCTAGCTGACGTTGAGGCGTCCGTGGATAGGGTGTATGTGAAGGCCGACGAGAATCCTGCCGATGTGGAAATAGACGACAAGATAGAGATGTTTTTGAAGCTTGGAAGAGCCATATTTTCTTCTAGTGACAGAATCAAAAGCTTCAACTTCAGCTACAGCGACGTTTACGGAAAAAAATGGTACTTTAATAGCGATGGGGCGAGAATAGTTCAGGACGTGCTGTATGTTTGGGGTAGGGCTGTGGCTACTGCAAAGGAAGGAAGCATTTACGCCACTTACAGGGAGGAGTTAGGGTCAATTAAAGGATTCAAGGTTTGGAGAGAGAATCCGCCCGATGAGCTTGCAGAGAGAATTTCACGTGCTCTCCTTGAACAGTTGGATGCGGTCACTCCGAAGGGGGGTGTTTTCCCTGTAGTAATGGGGCCGAACGTGACGGGCGTGCTGGTTCACGAAGCATTTGGACACCTTGCGGAAGCTGACTCAGCGCTTGCAGGCGGACTACTTCTTTGTAAGCTGGGAGAAAAAGTTGCCTCACCTCTGGTGAACATATTCGACGACGCGACAATAGAGGGGGGCTTTGGAAGCTTCAGGTATGATGATGAGGGGGTGAAGGCGCAAAAAAGCGTGATAGTGAAGGAGGGACGTGTGGTCGGGTTGATGTATGATAGGGAGACCGCTGCCAAGATTCAAAAGATGGTTGATAGGCTTCACCTTAAGGTGGATGAGGAGTTTAACACTAAACCTACGGGGAACGCTAGGGCTGAAAGTTTTAGAGTCCCTCCACTTGTGAGAATGAGGAACACTTGTATAGCTCCCGGAGACTGGACGCTTGAAGAGATGATCGAGGACTTATCATTCGGTTATCTTCTTGAGAGCTTTAGAGGTGGGCAGGCGAACCTTGACGGGACATTTCAGGTTGGCGTCCAGAGGGCTTACGAGGTGGTGAACGGGGAGGTGGGCAGGCCTGTTAGGAACCTTTCCATTAGCGGGAACACGCTTGAGACGCTCATGCACGTTGATGCTGTTGGAAATGACTTTAAGCTCAACGTTGGGTGGTGCGGCAAAGGCCAAACAGTAAACGTGGGGGATGGCGGGCCACACATAAGGTGTAGTAGGATGCTCGTTGGAGGGATGAGAGTTGAGTGAGAGAGCCGGGTTGGTTGAGTGGATTCTCGGCTACGCTGAGAGGCAAGGGGCGGATGAGGCGGAAGTGTATTATAGTTACGGCAGGGAACTGAGAGTTGAAGTTAACCTTGGTCAGGTTTCCTCCTGCCATTTCTCAGACGAACAAGGAGTTGGATTAAGGGTCGTTGTGAAGGGATCGGTCGGCTTCAGCTTCTCGAATAGCTTAGAGAGAAGCAAACTAGAAGACGTTGTAGTGAGGGCTGTCAAAGCTGCGAAGGCGAGTAAACCCGACGAAAAGTGGAGGGGGCTACCATCACCGAAGAAGCCAACTGTAGTCTCAGGAATATTTGACAATAGGGTTTGTGAGACGACTGAGGAGGAGCTCGTTGAGCACGCCAAAACAATGCTTAACGCTGCGACGGATTATAGTAGCAAGGTTTCAGCATACTGGGGGGTGACGGTGAGTGAGTGGGGTGAAGTAGCCGTGATGAACACTCACGGCTTAAACGTAAATGCTAAGGGAACGGTGATGGGATGCGCCCTTGGAACGGTAGCTAAGGATGGCGAAGAAGTGTCTTCCGAGTGCAGCGAGTTTGACTTCCAAAGAAGCAAAAGAATAAATCCAGAGAAAGTTGGAAGGGAAGCTGCAAGGCTGGCCGTTGAGTCCCTACGGAAAGCAGAGGCGAAACAAGGACAGTGCACGGTGATCCTTTCCCACCCTGCTCTCCACGCTTTGATCGGCTACACTTTTCTGCAGGCCATATCGGGGGACAACGTGATAAGGGAAAGGTCCCCATATACTGAGAGGCTCGGAGAGCAGGTGGCATCAAGTTTGCTTCACGTCATGGATGACGGGACACTTGAGGGGGGGCTCAACACTTTTCCCTTTGACGGTGAGGGGGTTCCAAGTCAAAGAAAGGTAATAATCGATAGGGGGGTTCTGAGG
>JAHLWW010000017.1 GCA_019057715.1 Candidatus Jordarchaeum sp. JNZ_1113 | reverse complement strand
GGAGAGGGAGCATGACGAAGCGGAGTTATAAGGGAGTTTACGTATTCGATACGGGTGCCTTCGCTCTCTTCTTTGGGGGCTATCAGCCCATCAAACCTTTCTTTGACGAAGTTTTTAGGGGGGACTGCTTAGGGGTTACTTGCACCCTTCTCTTATGCGAGTTCTGGTACAAAACGTGTGAGAAGCTGGGGAAAGACGCTGCAAACGATTTCTATGAGAGGATAATTACTTCGGAAATCCAGGTGGTTGACAAGCTGGAAACAGCTAAAGTGGCCGCGGAGCTAAAGTGCAAGTACAGGAAGCAGTTCTCCTTTGTTGATTGCCATGCGCTTTCACTTGCAAAGCTCTACTCGGGGAAGCTAGTCACAACGGATAGCGCCTTCAAAAACGTGGATGAAGTCGAAGTGATTTACATTAAGCCCCCTGAAAAATAGTTTAAACAGAGGAGAATCTGTTAATTTCTCTAACGATTTCCTAGGCGCTCTAAGCTAAAGTCTTGAAAACCATCCTGCTTTCCTGCGAAGGCTTCCTAAGGTCTCACCAACAACCAAGATGAATGAAGAATATTTTAGTTGAGAGTTCACGGGGAAAGATGTGACGACGCGCTTTCACCACCCGGTTCTTAAAAGTCGATTGGATGAGAATGCAAGTTATACATGAGGGGGATGATGCGGCTTCGTAAAGCCACCAAATTAGCGGCACCTAGCCAGCCCCCATCGAGGTGCATTTGAAGTGAATTTTTGAAAAGTTATACTATGCTTTTTTCCCAAACGTAGTCTCCTGTGGGTGCTGTTTCCTCGCCCTCCAAGATCTTTTTGAGGGAGCTTTTTGCCCCGCCTTTTGATAAGGGCTCGTTGTTTGAACCGCACTGCCACGAGTGGGTGCATCGGGGGCAGCCGCTTTCGTTTTCGCAGTCGCATTTCTCGAGTATGGTTAGCGCTCTCCTGAAAGCTTCCTCTAGGCGCCTGTAGAGGAGAAGGGAGACGCCGTTGCCTCCGGGGCAGGCATCGTAAGAGAATATTACGCCGGATGTCCCCATGGAGATGCCGCCTATTTCCCCGCTCCCTCCGCCTGTGAGCATGTTGCTGCTCTCCAGCACAACGTGCTCCACCGCGTGAAAGCTTCCAGCCAAGAAGTCATCCACATCCTTCTTCACCAGTTTCCCTTCGATGTCGGGTTGCGGCGCCCTAAAAACGAGGCCGAATGTGTTGAAAGAGTACTCTATGGGCTCAGCCAAGGATTCAATCCCGATAATCTCGTCGCTCACTATCTCCCTCACCACGTATTGCTCGACCACTTGGGTTATGTTGAGCTTACAGTACATGACCTCTACGCCGAACACTTTTCTTTTCTCGATGACTTCAAGTATTTCGGGCTGCGAGTAGAAGAGGGCTTGCGTCCTGTACGGGTAGTCGTCGGGGAGCTGCTCAACCTCCGCGAGGCCGACGCCACCCTTGAACGTAAACGACCTCGACAGGTAGTTTCTCCCTCCATGCATGTAGACAGCGTTCGGGAACAGTTCCCTCGCGGCGAGCGGCATCTCCCTTTCACCTATCCTCCTCTTTCCCTCATAGATCTCCACCACCTCCCCGATCCCCCTTATGTTGTACCTCGCAGTCCTCTTACGGGCTTCGCGAGTGGCGTAAAGCAAGCCGTCGCGCTCGGTGAGCATTCCCTCCTTCTTCAGCTTCTCTATCACAGGCTGGAACTCCTGGAACTCTCCGGGCTTCAATGGCTGGTCCATTGCTGCGAAGATTATCTGGTACTCAGCCACCACGGGGTTTCCGGGCTCCACGTAGGCTGGGTCGACGTCGGAAAAGTATGTTTCAGGGTGGTTCTTGTAGTATGTGCTCATGGGGTCCTCGTCCCTCAGCGCGATCACGCAAAGGCTTTCCTGCCCTTTCCTGCCCGCGCGCCCAACCCTCTGCAGGAAGCGAGTATACCCCGTAATCATAGAGACGACTGCGTCCAAGTCGCCTATGTCTATGCCGAGCTCGAGGGTAGGCGTGGCGATTACGCATCTAGCTTCCCCTAACTTGAACCTCCTCTCCGCCTCCCGCCGGTAGTCCTCGGGTAACCCGCCTCTGTGTATCAGCACGTTTAATCCTCTACGCTTCGCTATCCTGAACATCGTCTCGGCATCCTTATGCGTGTTGGCGAAGGCAAGGGTTTTCATTCCCGCCCCGATGCACCTCGCCATGACATCAACCATCATCGTTCTGAATGAACGGCCGGTTGGGTATAGCATTACGAGGTGCATCCGCCCCCTTCTTCCCTCCGCGCACTTGACCACGTCCACGTCTTCTCCTACGAGGCGAGACCAGAACTCTTCAGGGTTGCTTATAGTGGCCGACGCACCAACAACTTGGAAGCCGCCGAGAAGTCTCCTCATCCTGCGAAGAATAAAGTGGATGTTCGCCCCGAAGGCCCCCACATACTGGTGCACTTCGTCAAGAACCACAAACTTCGCAGACGATATGAGGCGGGCGAAGGAATCTCTCCTCTTCAAGTGATAGTCTATCATGTCGAAGTTAGTTATCAGGACGTCGGGAGAACTTCTGTAGATCCTCCTCCTTTCATGCTGCGGAGTGTCCCCATCAAGGACGGCGACAGTTATCCCAGCGTAGCTCCCTATGGCTTGAAGCTTCCTAAGCTGATCCCTGTTAAGCGCCTTCGTCGGGTATATAAAGAGGGCCGATACCCCCCGGCCCTGCGCCCTCAACCCGCCGAACCTTTCCCGTGACTGGATTATCATGTGGAATATGGGGAGGGCGAACGCCTCCGTCTTCCCCGTTGCGGTGGGAGCTACGATCAGCACGTTCTTGCCATCCAGAATCCTCCTGATCGCCTCCTCCTGAAACCTGTAGAGCCTTTCTATTCCTAACTTCTTGAGCGCCTGGATGAGCTGGGGCGCCAATCCACTTTCCTCGACTTTAACACCCTTAGACGGCTCTGATGCCTCCCAGAGGTCATACTTCACAACGTAGTCCTGCCCTAGAAGAATTTCCCTCACCACTGGGGGAACGTCGTCGAAGCCCAGCCCAACCCTCCTCAGCTCCTCCTCAAGAACCCAAGCCGGCTTAACGAGCCCAAGCGCTTCAAGCCTCGTCTTCCCGAGCTCCTCAAGCTCTCCCCTTTCAAACGCCTCCTGAAGCTCCACGAATGCTTTAATTCTACTGTCAGCGCCGCTCAACGTTGCGAAGCGCAGTCCACAAAGCGGGCAGGAAACCAGGTACCCTCCGTCATCCAGCTCGCTGAACAGCAGGTCACCACCACACCTAGGACAGGGATACAAGGTGCTCCACCAAAATGAAGGAAAACTGGTTAAAGCTAAAAACTCTTCCAGAAGAATCACGTAAAAAGCAGTTTCACACGTATTGCCAGCGGTGCCTGTCTCCTTTAGGCGATCCGCCGAGAAGGCGGCCAGCGAAAAACACTTCTAAAGGTCAAACCTCGTAGGCTTCCACTTTTAGCCCTGTCTCCTCCTCTATCCATTTGAAGTGCTTTTCGTTTCTCGTTACGACAGACTCGCACCCGTTATTTATGGCTATGGCTGCGGTTATCACATCTAGCCCCACATGCCTGCCACGCTTCCTAAGCCTGCCTCCTATCTCGGCTGCAAGGACGGCGTCCCTGTAACTGAACTCCAAGACTTCAACTCTGCTGAAGGCCTCAGTGAGTTTACGTCTTATTTTCTCGCCCTTTTCTCCGCCAATAGCAAACGCACCGAACATCGCCTCAAAAACGTTTATCGTTGTGGTGGCGTGAACTCCCTCAGCGTCAAGCTTCTCCGTCAGCCTCCTAACGGAGCCAGGCCTCCTAATGATGTCCACGAAGTACGTGGTGTCAATGCACTTCATCCAGAACCCTCTCAGCCTCTTCATCCATCTTTTCTCTTAGGTTCTTCACAGACTTCTCGAACTCTTCGCTCTCGGCGAGCTCAGGGTAAATCTCCAGCGCCTCGATTAGTCTCCCCTTGTTTCCAACGAGCCTCTTAATCACGTCGGAGAAGCTTTCATTCTTTCTCTTTATGCTCTTGAGAAGATTGTAGGCCTCATCCGAAAGGGATATAGTTCTTGTCATGTGTACATATGCATGCACACAGATACTTAAACGTTGTGCGAATAAGCCAGTTCGAGGACTTGGAGGATTTTGGTAGCGGGTTTTTAAGAGAGCTTGCAGTCGAATGTTTGGACCAGTGGAAGTTTTGTTCGAGGTGGTTTAATGAGCGACGCCGTCTTTGCCGGGCTTTGTCCGTCATGTGGAGGAGACTTAACGCTCGCCGAAGTTGAGTCCTCCACGTGTAAGTCAACGGGGAGGCGGCTTTGCTCGTTCAGTATTGACGACGACTTTAACAGGTTCTTGGAGTTCTTCGAAAGGGCTGTGGGTGCTAGCCCCCGTGCCCTTCAAAGGCTTTGGGCTAGGCGCGTTTTGAGGGGGGAAAGCTTTGCTGCGGTGGCTCCGACTGGCACCGGTAAGACGGCCTTTGGCGCAGTTATGGCTCTCTTCTTGGCGGAGAGGGGGCTTAAGTCATACATTATAGTTCCAACTACGCTTCTCGTGAGGCAAGTTACCGAGTCCATCAACTTATTCATGGAAAGAACTGGAGTTAGAGCTAGCGTCAAGTGGTATCACTCCGGAGTAAGGGAGGATGAAAAGGAGAGCTTCTTCAAGTCTCTCTCTGAGGGAGATTTCCAGATTCTTGTGACCACATCACAATTCCTTTCATCCCACTTCGGCAAACTTAGAGGTAAAGTGTTCAGCTTCTTGTTCATTGATGACGTCGACTCAGTTCTTAAAGCTTCAAGGAACGTTGAGAGACTCCTCATGCTTCTGGGATTCGAGGTGGTCAACAACAACTGGGAGGGGAAGGCTGCCGGCGTCCTCATGGTTTCAACCGCGACGGCTAAGCCTGGTGGCAAGGCTGCCCTCTTCAAGAAGCTGTTAAACTTCGAAGTGGGAAGTTCAAACTTTGAAGTGAGGAACATAGAGGACATATACTTCGGCAAGAAAACACTAGAGAACCTCTTCAATGCTGTGAAGCTTATGGGTGGGGGAGGAATAGTCTACTGCTCATCATCCGAGGAAGCAATGCAGGTCTTGGAGTTCCTCAACTCCAACGGTGTCAGGGCTGGATTTGTTGGGGCGAGAAGCAAGAAGGACTTCGACGCCTTCTGCCGTGGCGAGCTCGATGTGTTGGTCGGGGCAGCGTACTATTACGGCGTTCTCGTTAGGGGCCTCAACCTTCCTGAGAGAGTCAGGTACACCGTGTTCTATGGGGCACCATTCTTCCGCGTTAAACTGGCTGACTTAGACTCGGCTTCAACCAAGTTGCTGAGGGTTCTGGCTGGAATCTTCAGGGAAGACGAGCGGCTGAAGCAGTATGTCTCTAATGTGGAGAAGTACGCGGACGAGATACGCGCCATATTAAAAGAGAATTTTTCGACAATGAGGGTGAGCGCTGACGACGTGGTGGTCAAACAGAACGAAGTCTTTCTCCCAGACTTGAGGACTTATATTCAGGGGTCTGGTAGGGCGTCTCGGCTTCATGCTGGAGGAATAACAAAGGGCGCATCTATGCTGCTCGAGGACGAGGAGTTTGCTAGCGCCTTCATCAAGAGAGCAAGTTACTACGACTTGGAGTTTAAGGGCAGAGGTGAAGTGGACTTCGAGAAGATTAGAGAGGAGATAGATCGTTCGAGGAGGGGGGCTGAGGCAGAGGGGGGAGAGCCCGTTAAGCCAGCTTTGTTCATAGTTGAGAGCCCGACGAAGGCAAGGCAGATAGCACGCTTCTTCGGGCAGCCAAGCGTGAGGGTTTTCAGGGGAAACGATGGCGATGTAGCACTCGTAGCCTACGATGTTGCCACTGGAAACTACGTTATGACTGTGGCTGCCTCTCTAGGACACGTGGTGGACTTGGTGAGGGATAGAGGCTTCTTTGGCGTGCTAGTAGAGGAGAACCAGAAGTATGTCCCGGTTTACGGCGCAATTAGGAGGTGCAGAAGGTGCGGTTACCAGTTCGTGGGTGACGGAGCCTGCCCTAAGTGTAGAGAGGAGGGTGGCGGAGCGCTTGTTGACTCCAAGTATAGGATAGAGGTTCTCAGAAGGCTGGCGAAGGACGCTGAGCTCGTCATAGTGGGCACTGACCCTGACGCTGAAGGCGAAAAGATAGCGTGGGATCTAAAGGTCCTCCTTAGGCCGTGCGCGAAAGATGTTAAAAGAGCCGAGTTTCACGAGGTCACGAAGAGAGCTGTGGTTCAAGCGCTGAGACAGCTTAGGGATGTAGATGAGAGGCTCGTGGAGGCTCAAATTGTCAGGAGGGTGGAAGACAGGTGGAACGGTTTCTCCCTCAGCAGAAAGTTATGGGACCACTTCAGGGATTACAGCCTCTCAGCTGGAAGGGTTCAGTCTCCTGTTTTAGGATGGATAATAAGAAGGGCGGAGGAGGGAAAGGAGCGGAAGATCGTCGCTGTCATAGACGAGCTCTCCCTAACCATAGAGGGGCTAACGAGCAGGGAGCCGACACTCGAGATATCCCTTCTGGAAAGGAGGAGCGAGAAGCAGACCCCGCCACCGCCCTACACGACTAACGCCCTCCTCAGGGACGCGAACTCAATACTCAAGCTCTCAGTAGACAAAACAATGCAGCTGGCGCAGGACCTCTTCGAGAACGGTTTGATAACTTATCACAGGACGGACAGCACAAGGGTGAGCGAGCGGGGACTAGCTGTCGCGAAAGAGTACCTTAAAGAGGATTTCACTCCGAGAACATGGGAGGTGGAGGGGGCACATGAGGCGATAAGGCCTACTAGACCCTTGGATAGGGCGAACCTGGTGCGGCTTATAGAGGAAGGAGTTATAGCTCTGTCCGCCGAGGTGACTCCTAGCCACCTCTCCCTCTACGACCTTGTTTTCAGGCGGTTTATGGCTTCCCAGTGCCCGCCGGTAAATGTTGTCAGGGAGGTTTACAGGGTTAGGGCGGATGGCGTTGAGGCCGTGGAGGTCAGGGTTGTTAAGGTGGAGGGGCGGGCGCATCAGCTTTACAAGTATATGCTTCCCCCGGTAAAGCCCCCGCTCCCCCAAGGTACACGTAGAGTTAAGGCTAGAATACTGCGCTTGCCGAAGGAGCCCCCATACACGCAGTCGGACGTCGTTGAGCTTATGAAGGAGAGGGGAATAGGTAGACCCTCAACCTATGCCACAATAATTCAGAAGCTCTTCCTCAGAGGATACGTTGAAGAGTCTAGAGGAAGGCTCAAGCCGACCGAGAAGGGTATAAGGGTATACAGCTACCTTAACCAGCACTACGGCAGATTCATCTCAGAGGAGCGCACGAGGCAGCTTGAGGAGAAAATGGACATGATAGAGAAGGGGCTACTCAGCTACCAAGAGGCGCTAAACGAAATATACCATGAGGTAAGAAGCCGGATACTGCCCTTAGAAGAGCATGTACCGGCGGAAGCCACACCAGAGTGGTAGAGCAGCGACAAGCGGCGTTGTTAGAAGGCTAAGATGCGGCACTCCTTGATCCTCAGTTGGGGGCCACCTTCACTCACGTTAAATCCTTTCTCCACGTTCGGCTTAAGCCTAAGGTTGTTTCCTATGGCGTCCACACATGCAAGGATGCGCGGTATTAACCCGGCAACCCTCAGTCCCTTAACAGGCTTCACCTCCTCCCCCTTCTCAACTAGGTACGCCACCTCCGGTGTGAGCTGGAGCAAGCCGCTGAATGGTGCCACCCAGCTTTCGGAGGAGGCTTTAACGTAAATCCCCTCTCTGGTCTCCTCTATAATCTCTCTTGGCTTCCAGTCTGATGGCGCAATATAAATGTTGCTCATCATGGGCCTAGGCTTGTGGTTGACGCCGTGTGCATTACCTGCCTCGTCGCCGCTGGGAGCGGAGAGACGCGTGTGGAGAAGGCGCACGTTTCCCCTCGTGAGCAGGAGTTTCCTCTTCGCCTTAACTCCCTCATCGTCCCATTGGAAGGAGCCGTAACCGTGCTCAAGTAAGGGGTCATCGACCAGCATGAATTCTTCGGGAAGCTCAGTACTCTTGAACGGTTGGCCAGTGTAGAGGTCTCCTTCCAGCATGTGGGCTGTCTCGTGCGCCAGCGCCCCCGCAGCCTCACAGTCCAATATTACGGTTTGCTTCCTCCACTTGAACGTGGAGGAGAGCGGTTTAGCATTGGCGGAGTCCACAGCCTTAGCCACGAACTCCTCCACGAGACGCCACCACTCGGCTACAGTTTCCAGTCCCCCCACTCCTCCCACACAAAGACTTGAAAAACCTTCTCCCACTCCTCTCACAACGAGGTAAGCTACTAGGTCCGTTAGAGGCA
The DNA here is from genome assembly GCA_019057715.1 of Candidatus Jordarchaeum sp. JNZ_1113. Classification (GTDB taxonomy): domain Archaea; phylum Asgardarchaeota; class Jordiarchaeia; order Jordiarchaeales; family Freyrarchaeaceae; genus DTBI01. The sequence continues at coordinate 9,822 of JAHLWW010000017.1, read as the reverse complement.
GGACCTCCCTCACTCTCGTTCCTTCAGAAGTTATTAAAAAGCTGTCGGTGAGAGTGAAGGTTGCTACGGCCTCCAGTCTAAATGAGACATTCTTAAGGTGGTCATAAACCGCGTTTCTTAGCCCAACAAGGATTTCTTCCGCGCGTTCCACATCAAACTCCTCTCGGGCAACCCACCTCTTCTCTCCCTCCTCCACTTTGACCTCGACGAGCTGAAGGTCTCCTTCAGCAACCATGGCCTGCCTTAAAGCCCGCTCACCTACCTCTCTTCCGTCAACTTCACCGTTTACCTCCACTTGTGCAACCCCGTATCCTCTTGCGATACACCTGCAGACGAGCCGGTTGATCCTCGACTCCGAGTGCTCAGCGGAGTCACCCCTTAACGCAACATGAACGCTTTGCTGTTTCAAAACTCGGACGTCAGCATACTTTGCAGCTGAAAGAGTTCTGAGGGCCTTCTCGGCAGCCTCCATCCGCCACTCAACCCCGCCAAGAAGCAGGGGGACACGCTCTTAAAAACATCGCTTATGACGGCGGCTTCTCCGTTTTCGAAGAAACCTTTTTAGGTTTCTTCCCTTCGCTAATTTTGTGGAGGGTTAATTTTTGAATGGTGGAAGAGAAACCCTCAGGCAACTCATACTAGAAAAGGGAGTCGTTAGGGGGAAACCTATCTTCATTTCGAGCACTAGGATGAGCACTTTTTACTTTAACTTGAGGCCTATCCTTTTCAGCTATGAGGGAAGCCGGCTAGTGTCCGCCGTTCTCTTACCTCTGATCAGAGGGCTGGACGTTGACTGCATCGGAGGAACCGAGGACAGCTCGGTTCCCATAGTTATGAGCCTCTGCGTTCTCAGCGGGTACAACGGGTTCTACGTAAGGGAGAAAGCCAAAAAATACGGCCTCCAAGAGCAGGTTGAGGGGAATCTTGGCAAGAAAGCGGTGCTGGTGGACGACGTCGCGACAAGCGGGCTATCACTGCTGAACGTCGCACGAATAGTGAGGGGGAAAGGGTGCAAAGTTGAGCACGCAGTTGTAATAGTTGACATGCTGGAAGGAGCTAAGGAGAAACTCGCCTCCGAAGGTATAAGCTTAAAGTCAGTCTTCACCAGAGAGGACTTCAAAGAGATCGCATGATGCGAACCCCGTCACAGACCACAAAAAGACCGGGCGACAGAGTAAAAGAAGTAATCGATGACAGATGTTTAGGATGAAAACTATATTGCGTCTGAGAAGAAGTTACGCAGAAAAAAAACAGGACACGAAGAAAGTTGCAGATTCATGCTGAACTGACTTAACGGTTTCAGAGTTAAATTGCATCATAGTGTTGGTTCTTTTTCTCGTTTAAGTTCGCACATGAGCTTTAGGACCTTTAACCCCTTGCTCGTGATTAGATATTTCCCCTTAGGTTTTTCCTGTGTTACGTATCCTGTATCGATTAGGTTTCTTAGGTGAAATTGTAGGTGTCCGCCTCTCATGCCAGTCATGCGTTCAATGTCCACGTAGTTTTTTCTTCCCTTAGAGAGGATTTTAAGGATCTTTATTCGCATCGAGTTCGATATTGAGGTTAGCATGTCTGCAACTTCCTCCTCGTCTATCTCGTCAAAGTTCCCCCACTGCCGAAAGATTTCTCTTCGAAAAGCAACAGTCTGCTTTGAATGCTCAACGAGCTCTTCGAGGACCTTAAAGATCCTGACGGCGCTTTTCAGGCAACCATCACTAGGGCAGTCTTCAGCATGCTTCCCCACCGCCTCAACGTGCCCCCTCAACTCCTTTAAAGCGTCGTCTGCTCCTTTATATGCGAACGTCTGAAGCACTCTAAACGCGGCTTTCTCCACTCTTCTCGTGCAGAGGTCCCTTAGAGGGCAGTTTGAAGGCCTTTCTCTTCTGAAGCTACTCAGTTCTTCGTCTATCTCTACAGCTATTTGAGATAGAAGCTCTCTTTCAACCGCCTTCACGTTGGCTGCTTCGAGCGCAGTGCTAAGTTGAAGAAGAAAGTCTTGAAGAGTATTAACACGCCTTAACAGTTCATCCAGTTTTTTATTGATCTCATCGACACGGGCATTCAGGTCATTCATGAATGACACCTTCGTCAACTACAACGAAATATACTATATAAAACTATAGTAAAAAACATATTTTTATATATAAGTCGAGATGTCTCTACATACAAGTTACGGATTTGAGGTGATGTCGTGCATCACTCACACCACCTGGAAATTTATGAAATACTGAGAGAGAAACTGAACAAAGCGCCTGTTGGCATGCCTAAAACTGCTAGTGGAGTGGAGAGGGAGATTCTCAGCGTTCTTTTTGACGAGGAGGAGGCGAAGGTTGCGCTTCACATGCCTTTCATAGTGTTCACTGTTGAACAGCTCGCAGAGAGAACTGGGAAGAATGTTGCGTATTTGGAGAAGGTCCTAAACGAGATGGCGAGAAAGGGAACCGTGTGGAAAGGTGAAAAGGACGGGAAAATCCACTACAGGCTTTTCCCCATAATAGTCGGTCTTGCAGAAATGCCTTTCCTGCCTGGTCCGGGCAATGACCCACGACAAGAAAGGCTTGCCCCACTTTACGCAAGATACTGGAAGGAGGGGTTTCTTGATGAACTCGGAGACAGGAAATACGCTATAATGAGGGCAATACCGGAAAGGGATACGATCTCTAAGGAAACAGAGGTTCTACCCTACGAGGACGCGGTGAAGCTTGTCAGGGAGCGGGACTTCCACGCTGTTGGCTACTGTCCGTGCAGGATAATCGCGAGGTTTAATGGGGAGGGTTGTAGGCGTTCCTTGGAGAACTGCCTTCACTTTGGTTCCTTAGCAAGATACATGGTGGATCACGGATATGCGAGGAGAATAACGGCGGATGAAGCTATTGGAATCCTGAAGAGGGCGAACAGGGAGGGGCTCGTGCATACCACTGAAAGAAGTAAAGGGCCGATAAGCACTATCTGTAACTGTTGCAGCGACTGCTGTGTTTTCTTTAGGGCGATTCATGAAGCAAGGCATCCGGGCACTATAGCGCATTCAAGTTACGTTGCAAGAACTGACCCGTCTAAATGCATCGCGTGTGGAATCTGTGCGCTTCGCTGTCCGATGAAGGCCGTGAAAGTGAAGATCAATAGAAAGCCTGCGAAAATAAATGCGGAGAAATGCCTTGGATGCGGTGTTTGCGTGCCAACCTGCCCGGCTGAAGCGATAGAACTCGTTGAGAGGGAGGAGTCTTTAGAAATACCCGACCACAGAACATACCTGTTACAGCTACTGGAGGAGAGAGGAAAGGACTTTTCATCCCTACTCTGAAGGTTTCAGGCTGTTTTCAGGCTGAGAAAAAGCCTCTTCTTTTATTTTTATGTTGCTCGTTCTGCTAATGGTTTAAGCGTTGATTGGGTTAAGGTTTAATTTGAAGCAACTCCTTTCTATTCAGGTTCACCTTATGGATGCTAAGTTTCCTATGAGAACCCATGGCAGTTCCTCTGGGGATTTTATGACTTTTAGTATGCTTGCGGCGGAGCACATCTCCTTGAGGTGTCTGGGTTCTCTGCCCATAGTTATGTAGACAACTCTTATCCCTCTGCTTTCCGCTTCTTCTATAGCCACCTTTACGTCCGGTATCGCGTTTTCTTCCTGCTCGTATCCTTCCGGCTCCCCGTCCGAGAAGACGAACATTATTTTGGTTTTCGCCTCATGTTTGAGGAGCTCTTCATACGAGTACCTTATGGGTGCTCCCATTCTTGTTAGTCCTCCGCTCCTCACGGCTCCAACTTTCTCTTGGACTGTGGACGTCCAAGGCTCGTTGAAGTCCTTCGCTATGTATATTCGAGCTTTTCTGCCCTCGGTGTTGAAGGCATATATTGCGAACTTGTCACCTAGCACGTTGCACGCGTCCCCGAAGAGTACAGCTGAAACCTTTAGGCTGTTTATTATCCTGCTCGTTGACCCGCTTGCATCTATTAGTAGGACAGCGGCAACGTCCCTCGAGTCTCTGTGTATCTTGTCGAATATTCTTCTCTCTCTGCGGTCACAGTAGGCGTCCACTATGCCGTCCATGTTAAGCTCGCTTCCATCTATGACTCGCCTCTCGACGGTGAACCTTCTTGGAGCTATTTTTTCGAGCTCATTAATGAGCTGCTGCCTCACGTAGGAGTACTCGTATATGGACGGGATTGGGACGCCCTTCTGAACGCGGACCTCATCCACGTTTATCCAGAGCGAATACGTCTTGAACTGTTCATCCCACTCCGGCACTCTCCTAACTTGGTGGGCTTCCTCTTCTGGTTCTATGGTCGTTTTGCATACTCTAGCGGTCAGTTGCTCGGCGTACTTCTCCTTCAGCTCCTTAAGCCTGTCGGTGCTGAACTCCTCTGACGGAACCACGGACTCCTGGTCCTCTGAGGACTCCATGTCGCTCTCCGCCTGTTCGTCCTCGGGCGGCTCGGGGATATGGTCTTTGAGGAGCTCTACAAGCTTCAGGGTTGCCTCAACAGAGTCCAGAACGGTCCCGCCTTTAACCTGCTCCACCACGTTCATCGATTGCTTAACTAGATCACTGTACTCCTCTATTTCTCCTCTTTCAAGGTTTATGTATGCCTTTGCACGTTCAGGTGACCATCCTTTCTTCTCGAGCAAGCCTTTCTTCATGAGCTCCGCTAGGTGCTCTCCCTTGGTCTTCCCGTGAATTATTTTCTCCAAGACTATTTCGAGCAGGGAGGAGGGGCTGTTCTGTATCGCTCGCTTTCTCAAATTGAAGAGATTAATCGTCCTTATTAATGGTTCAAGCTCACCGAACTCTCTCACCAAGTGATCCTCGCATCTTGCGTCCTCAAGAGCGGTGAAGAGCGTGGTGGCGAGCCATGGGTGCCCGGTTTTCCTGAACTCTTCGTATAATTTCGAGAGGGGTATTGCGAAGCTCCCATACCTTATGTGACTTACGGCATGCAGTGCTCCGTAAAGGTAGAGGAGCATGTTCCGCTCCTTGTCGGGGAACTCGTTTATCACTGCTGGCAGGTAGACGTGTTTGCCGTCGCTTCTCGGTCCATCCTTGCTCGGCACTATGGGGATGGCGCCGCATAGTGGAGTCAACCACGCTATCAAGTCGCCCTTTATGTCGTTGAGGTGCAGGCCGCCCTTGAGCCAGCCGACCGGGTTGGTGAATATAGCTATCAGTTCGTCTTTCCCTAAGTCTGTGATCCTCTTTTCGAGGGTCGAAATGTATAGGGATAAGGAGTCTGGGTCGCTAAATTGCTGGATAGAGGCGAGGAAGGCTTCTCCCAGACCCATGCCCTCCAAGAGCTGGTATATGCCCGCTGTCTTCAAAACTTGCTCCACGCTCTTTATGGGGGCTTGCAGGAGGACGTCCATGAGGAAGGATCTTTTTTCTATTATGGATATCACGCTTTTGAGGTGTAGTATCCCCTCCCGCTTGTACTTGGCGATGAACTTTCTCATAGTCTGGTATCCCAAGCCGCTGAGGTTGCCGAGGCGCCCTATCAGTGAGACGATCTCTCTGCTGTCAAGCTCGTCTATTTCCTCGTCTGAGAGGATTTCCTCTAGCCTCCTCCGGACGTTGAGGCGCTTGTCGTCGCTCAGAACCTTAACCTCATACGCTATGGAGAGAATGTCGCTGCTCGAAATCCTCTTCAGCTTCGGGTTCGAGATTATCTCGAGTATAGTGTTGTAGCCTGTGTCGTTAAGGTACTTTAGTTCCCATATAAGTTCCGCCACATCGTCTGGCTCCACGTGGACGAGCTTCGGGTTCAGTATGATGTTCCGAACACGCTCCCTGAAGTCAAGCGGCTTGACTATGCGGTGTCTCCGCAGCCTACTGGTCAAAGATAACAGGTGCTTCCCTCCGATCTTCGGTATAACGTTACTCTCGAGTATCTCCAACAGGATGTCGTATCCTTCGTCGGTTAACTCCTCAAACTTGTCGACGAACTCCAATAGGCTTTTTTCATCCCCAACTTCAACTTTGGGGTTGCTGATTATTCTGAGGAGAATGGAATAGTACTTGTCTCCGAGGCGTGAGAAATGGCTTATGAGCCTCAGGAGAGAGCCGCCGTCAAGTGAGGGAACCTTGGCTGCTGAGAGGATCTCTTTAACTCTATGCATGGCTGCGCTGTATGTTTCGACGTTCATGTCCCTTATCTCCGCTATGATCCAAGCTAGGCTGTTCCCTTCAACTCCCTTCACTGGGTGAGTTGAAAGGACCTCGATGAGCCCTCTGTATCTTTCCTCGCTCAGCGACCTCAGTCCCCTTATGAGCGATGGGAGACTGTTCCCCTCAACCTCATTAACGGTACTAATGGAGAGAAGTTCTCTTACCCTCTCCTCTAGGACATCTATTTCCTTGTCGTTAAGCTGGGATGCTTCCGAGGCAAGGAGAGGAACGCAATAACTACTCATTGTAGTGAACTTGCTCCTGGAGAGGAGATTTTTCAGGAAGGATTTCTGTTTTTCCGAGAGCTTGCCGCACTCCCTGAACACGCTTGGAAGGTCTCTCCCGTCTATAGTGCCGATTATGGGCTCGGAGAGAAGCTCATTGAAAAACGGCTCAACTAATATGCTTTTTCCGCCGAGCTTCTCCACTTCGTAAATCAACCTTATTGCGTTACGCTCACCCACGCTACTAGTCTTTGGGTTTTCGATAACTCTGATCACGACTTCACGTTGGGCTTCGCTTAGCCCTCTAACTCTATGGGCGAACTCCATGAGCGTCTCCAGCGAGGTGAACTTGACCTTCCCGCTGTTAATCATCCGCCTTACGACTTCGACGACCTCCACTCCGAACGACTGGAGCAGAGTCTCCATTACCATATCCACATTTAGTCCGGAGGATGAATCGTCAACTTTCTTCAAACTTCTAAACCTCTCGAACGTACATAAACCCCCTCTTCGCTACGCTTCAGGGGAACAGTACTGATGAGTGGCTGATGCAAGAAATAGCAGCGGTAGAAGCGATCATCTACGGGTAGCATGAAGCTCTCAGTGTTAAAGCTTGATTCTGGGCCACCTATCCTTTCTGGGGCGCCCACAATTCCACGTCCCAATTCAAAAAAGGAGTTTAAAAGATAAATATGTTTTGGTGAGAGGCTTCGCTATTCCAGCCGAATGCCCCTATATCCCTTCGAGAGTTTCCAATGGGATCTTTCTGAGCCCAACGTAGTATGCCACAGCGTCGACTATTTTCCTTACCTCAGCCGCCTGTGAGGGCTTAAGGTTCGCGCTGAGATTGTCGGCGACGCGCTCAACGCTCTCGTTCACCGCATCCTTCTCGTCGAATATCCTGTACGTTTCAAGGTAAGCGTCGATCGCCTTGTGAAGTATCCTCTGCGTGGGGCACCTTATCTGCCCCGGAGCGAGCTTCTGGTGGAGGAATGAGGATATCAGGTCTGCCAGCTCCACGTTCTGGAGCTGTATGGTTCCATACTCGTATATTTGCCTCAGCTTATCGACAAAGTCAACTATCTTCCTCATGTTCAAGATATGCTCGCCGAGGCCAACCTCCTCCATAAGCCTGTCACTATACTCCCGAGGGATATCTCGGGCTGCAATATATGTGAAGCTTGGCTCCTCCTCAATCTTCTTCTCCTTCACGTCATGCCACGACCCTGAATCCCATATCATAGGGACGAAACGATCCTCTTCCAGCAGCATACCGCGATACTGGACAGGCCCTCCACTCTTCGACACGCCCATAACCATTTCCTCAAATTTTTCTTGGCTCAGCTTCCCTATCTCGACGAGCGATATGAGAAGCTGAACCTCAGCCGCATGATACTTGAACCTGATCGTGTTAAATCTATCCAGTGCCGGTTCAGGCATCTGGGATCCTACTCTTCCTATCTCTGTTGGGTTATAGGACACGACTATCATGTAGTCTGTCCCGCCCACCTCCTCGCCGTTCGGAAGTAAGCCACGCCTTCTCGTGTCAAGCCAAGGAAAGAGAGTGGGCCATATTTCGGACCGCAGAGCTATAGCCTCGTCAATGTAGAATATACCTCCCTCCTCTATAACCTTCATATGCTTGCTTTTCTCGAAAACAGTCTCTGAGCCTCCGTCCCTACTCCTCAACTCTCTCCTGCCGAGTATGTCAGCCTCCAGGGTATCACCGCTAGCCATGAGTATGGATAAAGGCTTATTCAGCTTCTCCGCCAAGAACTCCACGAACCTAGTCTTACCAGTACCAGGGAGACCCTCAAAGGCCAAGTGCCCCCTAGCATAATACGTTTGAAGCGCACGGATAACTTCGTCCATCTTGCCATCTAGGCTAGAAACGTAAAAAACCATTTAATCACCCGCCATTAAGCACCGGGGGAAAACACGGGTATCGTTCATCTTACCAACCAGCCACACTTGAAGAAACATTAGCATGAAACAGTTTTAAATCTTCTCACCTAAACCTCCTTCAAAAGCCAAACCCCCCTTAAAAACAGGGGGGAGCTGTTAGAGCCGCATAACGCCCTAAGCTGCACGTCTCACCACGAATTCGCAGTACTCATCACCCTTCGCCTTGCACTTAACTTCCTCTGACGTGAAGAGAGGCTTTCCCTCCTTTTCAGCAAAGTAGTTCAGGATCCCCTCAACGATGTATCCGGAGTTGCACGTGGCCGTCGGCTCTATACCCTTCATCTTGAAATATGCTCCCGTCTCTTCCCCGTAGAGTGAACCATAAACCCTGTAGACTACTCGTGACTCACTGAACTCCACGAGCTCGTTTCTCCCAAAACCCATAAGGTGTTCCAAGGACAAGTAGTATTCGAGGACGCCCTTAGCGCCAAGGCTCTCCAGTTCTTTAGCAAGCCTTCTGCCGTAGTTAACCAGCGCTCGTCTCCCCACAGGACCCAATACTCGGCTAAAACGTTCCACGAGGGCGCCCATGAGGGAAACCGAGAAGAGCACTCCGGGAGCAAACACAAACCTGCGTCCCTTGAAAATTAGGGCTCCATCTTCGGTTATCTCGATGCCGTCAATGAAGCTCCTTATATCTTTAGGTAATTCCTCAACCATTACTCTTCACCCACCACGAACTCGCAGTACTCGTCTCCCCTAGCAACACACTTTGGCTCCTTAAAGGTAAGCTTAGGCGGTTTGCGGCCAAGCTTCTCCATGACAGCCTTTACAGCTCCAACCCAGTTTGCACCCCAGCCACACTCGTAGAAGGGGAAACGCGAATTAAGGTCCTTCACGTTTCTTCTAAGCCAATCAGCGATGAACTGGTTATACATTCGAACGACAACCACAGGTTTTTCAAAGTCCTTTTTTACCACCTCTGAAGCACCCCACCCTCGCGTGCTACTGTACTCCGCGTACGCCTCCAAAACTTTTTCTGGAGGGACGCCTTGAGCCATAAGCTGGTTAGCCACAGCATAACCTGTAAATTCCAATGATGGGTACATAAGCGACTTCATAGAGGCACCTAGAACATCCATTATGCCCTCAAACGACAACATGAACAACTCCTGATCCATGAAAATGTAGCGCACACCGCCATACAGTATTCGCCCGTCCCCATCGACCTCAATCTTGCTCTTAAGCGAATTCAAAGCCGCTCTCAGAGACTCCAGAGGAACCTTCCCGCTTTTACCAACATCTCCAGCCAAAGCCAATCACCTACAAGCGATCTCAACACCAAGTAAATAAACAACAGGTATGCTTAATATAACTTGTGATTGTCTTTATTTGTTAGTATGCCAATTACATTATTCTTAATTTATCTTGCTTCAGGATGAGAACATGTTTTTTGATCGGAGACATGCTGGCAGGCTGCTGGGGGAGGCTGTTGCTAAAAGGATTAAGAGAGTCGACTATGTTTTGGCTATACC
>JAHLWW010000016.1 GCA_019057715.1 Candidatus Jordarchaeum sp. JNZ_1113 | reverse complement strand
GAGGAGACCCGCCTCCCTTAGTTCCACGCTCATCGTCTCCTCGAAGCCGCTTACCAAGCATCTCTTAACCTCCTCGTAGGTCGGCTTGTAGCCTAGCTCCCACGAAAGACAGGTGACCCTCTCCCTCACTGACCGTATCTCCTTGTCCTTAAGCTTCACAACGGGAACCCTCAAAGCCTTAATCATCGTTTCAACGTCAAAGTCGACTAGAAGCGTCCCCTGAAACAGTATAGCTCCACTCCTCTCCGTTCCCCCTGTCCCGGAGATCTTTCTCCCCTTAACTTCTATGTCGTTCTTTGGGCGAAAAGACGCCTTAACCCCAAGCTTCTCCAGAGCCTTCACGGCGCCGGTACACATGACCCTAAAGAGAGACTCGACGCTTCCATACGGTGGAAGGCTACTTTTCGAAGCCACGATTTCCCAGCCGACTGACTCTTCGTCGAAGTATATTGCGCCGCCACCAGTTATCCTCCTATTTACATGTATACCCTTCTCTTCAACGTAGTCCAATCTCACCTCTTGAGTGACATCCTGATGGTAGCCCACTAGGACTGCTGGAGGTTTGAACCTCAAGAGGCGGAAGGTGTTCGGGCTTACACCCATCGCCCTGCACTCAAGTAGCACTTCGTCAAGCGCCATGTTCTCCGCGGCAGTCCTAGGCCCGGTGTCTAGGAGACGCCAAACAGGCTTCAGTTCGTATCCCTCCAAGCAAGTGAGCAGCATTCGTCGTGAAGCTTAACGGATAGGTTGCGTCTAACTGCCACACGGTAAGCCACCTCAGACGGGTAGGCTATCCCGTTCACCCCAGCCTTTATGCTTAAAACGTCAAGCGCATCCTTATACTTGCCTTTCGGCCTAGCGCACCCCAAGAGTAGGGGGGTTTTCGGCTTCATCATTCTTGCCGCGACTATAACCCTCAACGCATCCCTTATGGAGGGCGGGGACTCTGTTGACTCGAAGGGCGTCAGGACAACGATGACCAAGGCCGAAACTTTTCTCTCGCAGATCGCCTTTAGCGCCTCCCTCTCCCCCCTCAACATTCCCCTGTGAAGCCCCACCACTATGTGGGGGGCTAACGGAACACCGTGAAGTTCGAGCAACTCGAGCGAGCGAATATATTCCTCAACGCCTCGGTTCAGGTGCAGTATTTCCCTTATTGTTTCGTTGGAGCCGACGACGTCTATCATGGCGCAATCCACGCCGGCTGATGCAAGGCCCTCGGCGGTCTCCTCGTCAACCAGCCCGGTGTGGACAACAACGCTCAAGCCCAGCTCGTCCTTAATTTTCCTCATCACACTGAAGAACGGTTTTAGGGGGACGCTGCCGTCAGCAAGGCTTCCACCACTAACCAAGACGCCAGCCCCTCCTTCCTTCTTCACTTTCAAGGCAGCCTCATAGAGTTGCCTGGGTTTTTTCGCCGGCATCATGCTTCTCAGCAGTCTGCCTTTGCAGTGGTCGCAGTTCAGCTGGCATGCTTTCCCAGTCACGGATACCGCAGGGAAACGGTAGGGGTTCACCGCCCTGTGAAAGCTCGCCTCGAAGTGAACCATACCTGGAAAGTAGAACTGGATGGTGTTAGGGAAGTTTTCGGATCTTACCCTGTAAGCGGCGCCTAGCAGGCGCCTTAGTTCCTCTGAACCACACTCGAAGCAGTAGTCAACCACTTGGTGACGGCTAAGCCCCCTAGTCATCGATCGCCTCCTCCACCCATACCTTGACTGGCGTGTCGGAGTAATCTCCCAGCTGACGCTTTATTATCTCCACGTCATCTTTGCCGGGCTTGAAAGGGTAATTTCTTATTTCGCCCAGGTATGCCTGGTATGGTGTGAAGTCTGAGAACGGCCTGTTACACGCGTTCTCCCTGTTTTTACTGGAGCAGCCTGAGGTCATGAAGGGAAGCCCGCTCTCAACCACCTTCACGTAAACACTTTCTGGGACCCCGAAATCCATGATTCTCCCCCTCTGGTCGAACCCCATGTCCTCATACCTAGCAAGCCCCTTATTTATAAGGTATCTTGCCAGCTGAACTCTCCTGTAGCTTCCTATGGGAGGCTGGGGTTTCGACTCTAGGAGGGAGCCCGCCTCTGGGAAGAACGAGAAAAGATGTGTTAGCGCGCCAATATCGTAGGCAGTCTGAATGACGCGAACTGCTTCTCTCTCCATTTCACCTAACCCAACTATTAGGTGGATTCCGACGTTGAATGCCCCGAAAACCTCCACGGATTCCTCAACTGTTTCCCAGTACTTCTCCCACCTGTGAGGTCCTCCAACACCTCTCCCCCTAAGCTTCTCGAACAGCTCAGGCGTAGCGGCATCCACAGCTACTCCAACCTTGTCGACGCCGGCGCTCTCAAGGCTCCAAAGCCATTCCTTGTCTATTATGGTGGGGGAGATTAGGGCTGAGACCTCATCGATGGCGCTCTTAACGGCCTCGACAACCTTCAGCGTGTCCCTCCTAGCCCTCCTATGCGTGACCATGGAGACGCAAGCGCGCTCAACGTGCTGACACACCCCTTCAGCAACTCTCTCCACGACTTCCTTGAGGGAGACAACAGGCCAGTCTACCCGTATGAAGCTGCGCTCAACCCACTCTGACACGGGGACCCTAGACCTTGAAAGCCCGCAGTAGGCGCACCTGCCGATGCACCCATCATCATACGTCAGCAGCAGGTTTAGACAGTAAAGCTTAGCTCCCCTAAAGAAGCTTCCGGGACGCATGCCTAGAGTGATAGCGGCAGCCAAGCTCACCCTCACATATTCAGGCGACTCGCGGCTTCGAGCTCCTTCAAGCTCCAATTTAGATCCACCGCTATGAAGGTCAACCACACAGGCAAATAAAGTTTCTTTTACTTTTGTCTTTTAATCGCTTATTGACGAGTTTCTGCTTTCGGGCTTTTCTAGGAGGAGTTCATATCGTTGTGAAGCGCGGGTCTATAGCTTTCTCCACGAAGCTGAATGCTTCGAAGTGTTCCGGGTTTGTTGTTAGTATCGTTGAAATGTTGTTTTCCTTCATTGTTGCAGCTATAACGCAGTCAGGGAACTCGGCTTCTCCGTTTTCCCGCTGGAGGCGTAGCGCTTCCAGAAGCGTGTTCCTAGTAACATTGTAAACTAGGACTCGGCTCTTCGCTTTGAGAAAGCCATCATGAATTATTGAGGAGGCGGTTGAAGGTAATATTTTTGAGCGCTTAACCAGGCTGATCATCGCCTCAACTATCACGACGGAATTTACCCCCATGAGGAAGTCGGGCTTCGACGAGAAGCATCGGCGTGCCACACTAAGGCAGGGTTCTCTTTCGGGGTGAAGAGGGTCTAACAGGCGCCAAACCACTCCGGAATCTATGAAGAATATGCTCAAGTTTCTTCCTCCAACCAGAGCTCGGACTTCGATGCCTCCTTATAGTCCGGTTCTCCAGTCCTCTCGATCTTTTTTGAGGGAAGGTTTTCGAGGAAACTTAGAACTTCGTTCTCCTCCTCTTCCTTCTCGGCGATTACCGCCGCCACACGCTCCCCAACTAGAACCCAGCGGACAATGTCTCCCACTCTTATGCCCATTGCCTCAAAAACCTTTTTGGGGATCCTTATCCTCCTTTTAGAGTCAACCCTGGATGCCAGCATGGAAACACCGATCAGGTAAAAATGGTGGGAAAAGTAATAAAGATTTCCCACTAGAAGGAAGAGACACAAGCCCTAAGGATGGCGCCCGAGCTGGCGGATGAAACAGAGTTCATGTACCTTTTGAGGTAGCCTTTCATCGCGTGTCCGGGAGGAGACCAACTCCACTTTTTCCTCCTTTCCTCCAGTTCTTCTCTCGGCAGGAGAACGTCGAGCCTCCTCTCTGGAAGGCTTATTCTAACAATGTCGCCATCCTCCAAGAGCGATATTGGTCCACCTTCTGCTGCCTCCGGAGAAATGTGCCCTATGCTTATCCCTCTCGTCGCACCCGAGAAGCGCCCATCAGTGAGGAGGGCGACTTTCTCTCCCAACCCCATGCCGGATACCGCGGCGGTCACGGAGAGCATCTCCCTCATTCCCGGTCCGCCACGTGGACCCTCATACCTTATAACCAGTATGTCGCCTTCATCGATCTCCCCGCTCATTACGGCTTTCATGCATAGTTCCTCACCATCGAAAACCCTGACTGGCCCCTCCATGACGACGTTTTCGTCCCTTAATCCTGAGAGCTTTATCACGCTCCCTTCGGGTGCGAGAGTTCCCTTGAGAATAGCTATCGATCCATGTCTTCTAACGGGGTTGCTGACCGGCCTTATCACGTCCCTTCTCAAAACGCTAGCCCTAGCAGCAGAGTCCCTAAGCGTGCCGTAGACTGCTTTGGCGTCAAGGTTAAGGTGGCTCTTCAGCTCTGACAGCACGGCCGGTATGCCGCCAGCCTCCTCCAAGTCCTCCATCGTGTGGCTTCCTCCAGGAACTATAGTGCATAACTGCGGAGTTGACCTGCTCACCTCCTCGAAAACGTCGATGCTCAGCTTCACTCCGGCTTCCGCCGCTATAGCTGGAAGATGGAGCACAGTGTTGGTTGAGCCTCCAAGAGCCACATCAACCGCTATGGCATTCCTGAAGGCGTCTTCACTCATCACGTCTCTAGGCCTAATTTCCTCCTCCACTATTCTAACCGCCAGCCTGCCTGTTTCAACAGCTATCCGCTCCTTCTTTGCGGAGCAGGCTTGAGCCGTAGCGCACCCTGGAAGGGACATTCCAAGCGCTTCAGTCACGCAAGCCATGGTGTTGGCGGTGAACAAGCCGTTACAGGAACCAGCCCCTGGACAAGCGGCGCTTTCCATCGATTTCAGCTCCTCCAGCGTGAGCTCTCCTCTTTTATAGCGGCCGACAGCCTCGAACATGCTTGCAACGCCTATCCTCTGACCTTTATAGCTTCCAGACGGCATCGGGCCCCCCGTCAAGACTATTGACGGAATATTTATCCTGGCGGCTGCCATTAACATGCCGGGCGTTATCTTGTCGCAGTTGGTTATTAGGACCACGCCATCAAATCTGTGGGCTTCAACTACGAGCTCGACAGAGTCCGCTATGACTTCTCTTGACGGGAGAGAATAATGCATCCCAGCGTGCCCCATCGCTATCCCGTCGCATATCGCTATAGTGTTAACCTCGAAGGGCACGCCTCCAGCCGACACCACACCCAGCTTGACGAGGTCTGCAAGCCTTTTCAGGTGAATGTGCCCCGGAACAATCTCACTGTAACTGTTAACCACTGCTATGAATGGTTTGTCAAGGTCTTCATCTGTTACGCCGAGCGCCTTGAGAAGTGCTCTGTGAGGCGCCCTCTCAACTCCCCTCTTAACCTCCTCACTCCTCAAACCAAAACCTCCAGGAAAATAGAGAGGAAAAACAGAAGTTCTACTTTTCTATTCCAGCCAGCTTTCTCAGTGTTCTTCCCACAACTTCTATTTGGTGGCTTGCCATCTTATCCATCAGTTCCTTAAGCTTCTTCTGCCCTGACTTGTACTCTTTAACCCACTCCTCCGTAAATGACCCGTTTTTGACCCTTTTTGCTGCTTCCTTCATGTTCTTCTTGACCTTGTCATCGATCACCTTTGGGCCAATGGTTAGCCCCCCGTATTTGG
Organism: Candidatus Jordarchaeum sp. JNZ_1113; assembly: GCA_019057715.1. GTDB lineage: Archaea > Asgardarchaeota > Jordiarchaeia > Jordiarchaeales > Freyrarchaeaceae > DTBI01. The sequence goes on along the minus strand of JAHLWW010000016.1, from coordinate 12,582 downwards.
CTGTGTCGCTAACCGCCTTCAGCATGCCGGTCATGCCGCCCCTATATATCATGTCCATTATGAGCTTCGCCTCGTTAAGCACTTCGAAGTAAGCCACTTCAGGCTGGTATCCTTCTTCCACGAGAACCTCGAAACCTTTCTTTATGAGCTCCATAAGTCCCCCGACAAGAACGCACTGCTCACCTATGAGGTCCGTTTCGACCTCTTCCTTGAAAGTTGTCTCTATGACCCCAGCCCTAGTTGCGCCTATCGCCTTGGCTACTGCCAAGGCTATCTTCATAGCGTTTCCTGTGTAGTCTTGGTGGACCGCGACTAGTGCTGGCGCCCCAAACCCCTGAACGTAGAGCTCCCTAACCATAGCGCCCGGACTCTTGGGGGCAACCATGAAGACGTCAACAGTCTCAGGCGGCTTTATCAGGCCGTAATATATGTTGAAGGCGTGGGCGAATCCTAGTGCTGCTCCCCTCTTAATGTTCGGCGCCACGTGCTCCTCGTAAACTTCGGGTTGAACCATGTCTGGGATGAGCATGAGGATGACGTCGGCTTTTTTGACGGCTTCGCTTATTTCAAGCACTCTAAGTCCGTCTGATGAGGCAGCATCCCAGGACTTTCCCTTCCTAAGGCCGACTAAGACATTCACTCCGCTGTCCTTCAAGTTAAGGGCTTGGGCTCTTCCTTGGCTTCCGTAACCTATCACCGCTACTGTTCGTCCGTTAAGTATTGATGAGTCAACATCCGCGTCCTTAAAGATTTTAGCCATTCACACCCACCTCCTTTATCGTTGGCTCGGCGCCCTTAACAACTGCTGTTATCCCCGTCCTAGCTATCTCGACGATATTTATCTTCCCTATCTCTCTTATGAAGCTGTCTATTTTTTCAGGCGTGTCGACGAGCTCAACGGTGATTGTCCTCGGCGTCATGTCTACCACGTGACCCCTGTATCTGTTAATCTTCTCTATGACCTCGGTTTGGAGCCCGTTGTTCGGCATCACCATCTTTATGAGCGCAAGCTCTCTGATTACCATATTTTCCGGCTTCATCGAGACTATGCTTATAACCTCTACAAGCTTGTCGAGCTGGTAGACCACTTGCCTCAGCTCCTCTTCCTGCCCGTATATCGTGAAGGTCATGCGGGATATTCCCTCTTGCTCTGTTGAGCCGACCGTTATAGTTGCTATGTTGAAGTTCCGCCTTCTTATCAAGCTGGTAACCTTGAAGAGGACTCCCGGCTTGTCCTCGACAAGCGTGACTATCACGTGCATCCCGTTGCTACTCATGAAGAATCATCTCCTTCAGGCTTTTTCCTGGAGGCACAAAGGGGAACACCTTCTCGTCGGGGGATATCTTCACGTCTATTACTGACGAGACCTCGCAGCCTAAGCTCTCACTCATAGCGCTTTCAAAGTCATCGTAGGAGTAAACAGTGAAGCCCTGCGCCCCGTAAACCTCGGCAAGCTTAGCGAAGTCAGGGTTACCCTTCAAGTTCGTCGCAATATACCTCTTCCCGTAGAAAAGACACTGCCACTGCTTAACCATTCCGAGCCATCCATTGTTAAGTATAACCGCTATAACTGGTAGCTCCTCGGCTACAGACGTGGCAAGCTCTTTGCCGGTCATCATGAAGCTTCCATCCCCATCTACATCGACAACTACCCTATCCGGAGCCGCAGCCCTTGCTCCCACAGCTGCTGGGAAGCCGAACCCCATAGCTCCCAGGCCACCTGACGTTATGAATGTTCGAGGATGATAAACGTCAAAGAATAGCGCAGCCCACATCTGGTTCTGGCCAACACCCGTCGTAACTATTGCGTTTTCAGGCAGCATTTTTCTCAGCATCTTCATTAAGACCCCCGGCTTGAGGTCGCCCTCAAGGTCATACACTGAACGCGCCTCCTCCTTAACTTCCTCTATTCTCTTAACCCACTTCGAGTTAGAGGACTTCTTTATTCTCCTTTTAGCCTCCTCCAGAATCATTGAGAGCCCTATCTTCGCGTCGCATATTATTGGTATGTGGGCTGGCACGTTCTTCGATATCTCTGCGGGGTCTATGTCGACGTGTATTATTCTGGCATCTTGGGCGAACTCGCTAAACTTCCCCGTGGACCTATCAGAAAACCTTGTCCCAACAGCTAAGATTACGTCTGCCTCGGTGACGAGCTTGTTTGCCTCATACCTCCCATGCATTCCGATCATTCCAAGGCAAAGAGGGTGGTTTTCAGGCATAGCCCCCTTACCCATAAGTGTAGTTGCAACTGGAATCATGAGATGCTCTGAGAGGGATCGGAGCTCATGACTGGCGTTTGAGAGTATCACGCCTCCGCCAGCGATTATTATGGGTTTCTCAGCGTTCATCAGCGCTTCAACAGCACGCCTAACCTGGAGCGGGTCAGGCTCCATTTTAACCCTGTAACCTAATAGCTCAACCTTCTCCGGGAACTCCATTTCGCACTCTTCAGTCTGGACGTCCCTTGGAAGATCTATGAGCACTGGTCCGGGTCTTCCCGTAGAGGCTATGTAAAAAGCCGCTTTAACGATGCGTGGGACCTCTCTGGCTTTTCTTGGCTGAAAGGTCTCTTTGGTTATCGGAGTAGTTATTCCGACGATGTCCGCCTCCTGGAACGCGTCCCTTCCTATCATGGATGTTGCGACCTGTCCCGTTATGGTGACCATCGGGGAGCTGTCCATGTGGGCAACGGCGATCCCAGTTACAGTGTTCGTTGCTCCGGGACCTGAGGTCACCATGCATACGCCAACCCTACCGCTAACCCTAGCGTAGGCATCAGCCATGTGAGCCGCTCCCTGCTCATGCCTCGCCAGTACATGCCTTATCTCACCGTCATCATATAGAGCGTCATAAACGGGGAGGATTGCTCCTCCAGGTAAACCGAATATCAGCTTAACGTTCTCCCTCTTAAGGGCTTCTATAAAGGCTTTCGCTCCACTCATCTTCACTTCTAAACCCTCCTCTGAGAATGGCTGAGGCGAGTTCTATGTATGTAGTAAGAGTATCCATCTAGGAGAGCTTCCTTTGTGGCTTTCAGTATGTTGGGTGAGACTCCAACTGTCGCCCACGTCTCTTGCCCATCGCTGAACTCGATGAATACTCTGACCGTCGCGCCAGTCCCCGTCTTGTCATCTATTCCCGGATGAACGTCGACCGTTGTAACCTTGTAATTTATGAGGCGCACCTTTTCGATTTCAGGGTAAGACTCTACTAGCGCTTTCCTGATCGCCATGTCCTGCGCATGAACTGGTCCATCTCCCTCCGATATCTCATGGAAAACCCTGTCGCCCACCTTAACCCTAACGGTGCTCTCCGACACGACCTCGCCGTTCTTCCCCTCAACAAGCGTCTTCCATGATATGAGCTTAAGCCAATCCATCTTTAACCCGAGCTCCTCCAGCAACATTATGTAGAAGGTCCCGTTGGCGTTCTCCAGCTGATAACCCATGCTTTCAAGCTGCTTCACGCGGTTAAGGAGGCGCAATGTTTCCTCCGAATTTCTGTCAAGCTCGAACCCAAGCTCCTTAGCCTTAGCGACTATGGCTGTTCTACCAGCAACCTCTGAGAGAGCTATGATCCTCATATTCCCCACAGACGCCGGGTCAACGTGCTCGTAGCTCCTCTCAACCTTAAGCACCGCGTCTATGTGGACGCCGCCCTTATGTGCGAACGCATACTTGCCAACATATGGCTGGTATGGGTTCGGCTTAAGATTCGTCAACTCGTAGATGTAACTTGAAACCTCGCTTATCTTTTTAAGCGGGCCCGACACCGACTTCACTCCCATCTTCAGCTCAAGTGATGGTATAACTTGGCAGAGGTCTGCGTTACCGCACCTCTCACCTATCCCGTTGATCGTCCCCTGAACCTGGAAGACACCCTCGACGACCGCGAGGAGACTATTGGCCACAGCCATTCCGGAGTCGTTGTGGCAGTGGACGCCGAGCGGCGTGACAAACATTCTTAACACCTCGCGTGTTATCTCGACAAACTCCCACGGCAACGTCCCCCCATTGGTGTCGCAGAGCACCACGCGGGACGCACCGGCTTCAGCGGCAGTCTTGATCACCTTTAACGCGTACTCCTTGTTAGCCTTGAATCCATCGTAGAAGTGTTCCGCGTCGAATATCACATTTAACCCGTGCCCCACAAGATACTCTATGGAGTCCGCGACCATCTCCAAGTTCTCTTCGAGAGAAGCGCCTAGCACATGCGTCACGTGCAGATCCCAAGACTTGCCAAAGATCGTTGCCCACTCGACATCTGACTCCACTATGGATTGGAGCCCCTCATCCTTGTACGCCGGAATCCCCTTTCTCCTCGTACTACCGAAAGCCGTGACTTTGGAGTAAGATAGACTAACATCCCTTAGAGCTTTAAAATACTCCTTGTCTTTTGGATTAGAACTAGGCCAACCCCCTTCTATGAAGGGAACGCCGAGCTCGTCAAGCTTAAGAGTCACGCGCAGCTTGTCCTGCAGTGAGAAGGCAACCTCGCATGCCTGTGCCCCTTCGCGGAGCGTAGCGTCGTAGATCTCGACCCTCCTGGATTTGGCACTCCCTCACTTCTGACACCCTTTAGACTATTGTCAACACTAGATGAAAGAATAATTTATAAGTCTTTCGTGCTCCCGCAAAACCTGACACGTTACTGACACGTTAAAATGGCGGGAAGAGCAAGTAGACTACTATTTTACAGCTATTATGAAGACTCTGTTGAACGTTAGCTTCACTTTTCCATCACTGCCTGCCTGCTTCCTGAATTCTTCCTTCACGATCTCGTTGAAAGCGGATATGTAATCCTCTGTTAGGGGGACGTCGTAGTAGTCTTGGTTAAGGTAGCCCGCCATGGCGCCTGAGGAGAATATTTTGAAGACCTCATCAGGCGTGTGCTCGCTTGTAAGAGCCCGCATGTCTGAGAAAACTACCTTGAAGCCGTGTCTCTCGAAAAAGAGGACGTATTCCTCCTCAGACTCGAGGAAGAACCAAGGCTCCCTGAAATGGGCAAAAACACTCCTCGTTCTCTCGTCTTTCCTCACGCGCTCCACCGCCTCAACGAAGTTCGGACAATAAATCTTCTTAGCTGTTGCTTGGACGCCAATACGCCCACCCGGCCTCAGAGCTCTATAGCAGTTCTCCAAAGCTTTATCAGGGTCCCTAAACCACTGCATCACCGAATTGCAGATGATTACGTCAAACTCCTCGTCGTAGTCCATTTCCTCAGCGCTCTTAACTTCGTAGATTATGTTGAACCCCCTACTTTTCTCTATGGCTTCCTTTATCATTCCAAGCGACGGGTCGATGCCGACAACCCGCCCACTGGTCATCTCCCTTATCCGCCTAGTCAGCATCCCCGTGCCACACCCTAAATCCAAGACATCCTCGTACCCCTTCAAGTCCATGAGACTCAGAAGGATCTCCGCGGCCGTCTTCTGAGCAAAAGCCATCTCCTCATATTTCTCAGCAAGAACTGAAAAGTCCACCTTCTCCATCAAGGACACCACCAAGCCTTAGGAGGACTCATCAAATACGAGGGCAACATCACACCACTCTAAGAGCCCAGCTCCTCCTACAAGTAGGATTCACAATCAAACCTTTAACGTCCGCCCGCGAAGTAAATCAAGCATGGACGTCAAGCGAAGAATGGAGAAACACGTATAAAAACGTATCCATTGATAGAAGTTATGAAGCCTTAGAATACGAGAGACATGTGTTTCGCGTCCTAGTAGACGAACAGCTGGTTGCACATATACGAGGAAAATTTAAAGGGAGAATTTTTCTGTGTTACTAAGGGTCTCTTTATGGAAGAGAGAAGAGGGGCGGTGACTGCTGCTTTTAGCTCCGTTGCGGCTGCAGTTTTTCTAGTCACCTTGAAGCTTGTCGTTGGGTGGGCTTCAGGTAGCTTAGGTGTGCTCTCTGAAGCCTTACACTCAGGACTGGACTTGGCAGCTGCAGCTGTCACGTTCTTCGCCGTCAGGGCTGCGGGTAGGCCTGCTGACGTCGACCACCATTATGGGCACGGCAAGATCGAAAGTCTCTCTGCTCTGGTCGAGATAGCCTTTCTCTTCATCGCTTGTGGATGGATAATTCACGAGGCGGTTAGCAGAATTCTCTCGGACGAAGTGATGGTTGAGGCAAGCTTGTGGGCTTTCTTCGTCATGGCTGTTTCCATCTTCGTTGACTTCTCGCGTTCCCGTGTCCTCTACAGAGCAGCTAGAAAGTATAGTAGCCAAGCGTTAGAGGCTGATGCACTCCATTTTAGCACAGACATGCTGAGCTCCTCGGTGGTGATCATTGGCTTAGCTCTGGTTTGGCTCTCCGAAAAATGGTTAGGCGTCCCCTTAAGGTACTTCGAGTACACCATGCTTTATCCGTTGATGAAGATGGTCAGCGCAAGCCCGCTGCGCCACGCTGACTCCGTCGCCGCGCTCCTCGTTTCCCTCATAATATTCCTCACCGGTTTCAGGCTTGGAAGGAGGGCGGTAGACGTCCTCTTAGATAGAGCCCCCGCAAGGGCACGTGAACTCGTAGAGAACGCTGTTTGGAGCGTGAGCATGGTTAAAGAGTGCAGGAGGATTAGGGTCAGGTCAACTGGGTCAGCATACTTCGTGGATGTCGTAATAACCGTTGATCCGTCATGCCCCCTCGCGAAAACCCATGAGGTAGCATCAGAAGTTGAAAGCAAAATACGGAGCATGTTGCCAAAGGCGGACGTCATGGTTCACGTGGAGCCCGCAGAGGTTGAGGGAGACGTTGCCGAGAGGACTAGGGGGATTGCGCTCTCAAGCGGCTTCGAAGTTCACGACGTTCACGTCCACAAATTGAATGGAGCGCTTAGCGTAGACCTGCATTTAGAGGTCCCATCATGGATGAGCCTCAATGAAGCGCACAAGGTGGCAGACGAACTGGAGGAAAAAGTACAGGCATGTATCGAAGGAGTTAAGGAAGTGAATGTACACATAGAGCCGTCTAGAAGAGAAACCACTAACTCCAAAGATATCACAGGGGAGACTTCAAGCCTCAAAGTTAAAGAGGCCGTGGAGTCCGTGGTCGGAGAGGGGAGGTGCCGTAAAGTAACGGTAAGAGAGGTGGATGGGAGACTTAGCATCTACGTCAACTGTATACTTAACGGCTCCACTTCTATAGATGAAGCACACAGGCTGGCTGCGGAAGCCGAAAACGAAGTAAGAAAAAGAATACTGAACGTTGAGGAAGTGAACGTCCACCTGGAACCCGAAGAAACTAAAAAAGATTAGAATATACGCTTCCACTCCCGGTAAAAGGCAGACCTCCTGCATTTCTCAAAGAACGAAAGACGCTTCGAAACGCAACAAGCCCTGATTTTGCTACGCCCAGTTATTAGCGTAGCATTTAAACTTTCAGCGATGCACCCAAAAGGCTAGTTCTTGACTTGAAAGGGATGCAGACCTGCAAAGAAGCCCCCTGACGGAGTTAAAAAGTATCAAGCTCCCAGGGGTCCTAAGGCGGATAAAAGTAAATTGTTTGTATACGGCAACGTAACAAGCTCAGACGGAGCCAGGCGTGGCCTCATTTTGGACCTTTTTTCTTGCAGTAAGCTGATGGATTCGCTCAGCCTTATAAAACTTCGACGCTTTAAGTATCAGCGTCGCCACCATGTTTGAGGCGTTCAACGCCTTTTCAATCTTTTTCTTAGAGGCTGTCGCCCGAATCCTCTGATCCTCGCTCATGTAAAATATCGCTGTGCGGTACTGCGTGCCTCGATCAGCGAACTGCCCACCTGCATCCATGAAGTCTATACTTCTCCAGAAGATTTCGAGGAGCCCCTCATACGATATTCTGGATGGATCATAAATTATCATTACGGCCTCGAAGTGGCCCGTCTCACCTGTCGCGACCTCCTCATATGTTGGGTTATGCTTCCAGCCACCCGTGTACCCCGAAATAACTTCTAGGACGCCGGGAACCTCAGAGAAGACCTCTATCATGTGCTGGAAGTTCCCTCCAGCAAAAATGGCAACCTCAGACTTCACGTCACTTTTATTCAACCTGTGCACCTTCAAATATACTGGTCTCTCTAATATTAATAAAGGATTCCTATCAATGCCTGATGCGAGTGCTTTAAGCTATAAGCTGAACGCTGATGATTTCAGGTTAGTCTTCTAGGTGCTCGTAGAACTCTGCCGGTTTAAGTTCTTGGAATTCCCCGCTACTCGCCAAGTGCCTTCTGAGGTCTAGGCATAAGTGGCACTTGGAGACGTATCCTTCCTCCGGTTCCTCGTAGCCGTGCTCCCTGCCCACCTCGTAAAGCTTTCCCAGGTCTGAAAGCAGCGCCCTCACTATTGGGCGCTTCTTTAGGCTGGAGGGGCGGCAAACCTCCTTAATGTTCCGCGCGTCTCCGAGGGATATACCCGCACAGTAACCCGGGATGTAATTGCAGTAGTTGTCTATGTGAATGTGCCAGTCTCTTAGAAGTTCCTGCTCGCATGAAGAGCCGAAGAAGCGTCTTGCAGGATGCCTAGCGTAGAGGTATCCTAGCTTGTAGGGTGCTCTTCCCGCAGGTATCAGCTCGGCGTAGCGAAGGACGCCGCCCGCCTCTTCGAGAAAGTTCTCGAAGCTAATGGTGCCCTTTAGTCCCATACCCCTAAAAAGCTCGAAGAACAGTTTCTGGTAAATGATCACGTTTCTGTCGAAGACTTCCAAACCTATTCTGACCGCCCTCTCCGTCCTTTCGAATGGCACCGATTCCACTATGAATGGGTTCACGCTAACCAGTATCCCCTTCAGCCCCGCCTCTCTAAGCTCCTCCATCTTTCTCATAGTTGCTTCATCACTCCTGCACCAAAAGCAGTTCGTCTCGACGAACGTCGATGGTAAACCTAGCTTGGATGAGGCTTCAACCAGTTCAAGGAGAAGGTCAAACTTCAGAAACGGCTCTCCACCCGTGAAGTGGAAGCCGTAATTGATCCCTACCGCTTCAGGGTTAGAATACTTCCCCCTGATTTCCTCGGCGAGCTGAGACAGGACTCTTAAAGCATCCTCCTCCGAAATCCAGTCGCCCTTCCACTTTGGGGAGCAGGCGTACATACAGTGCCTGCAACTAACGTTACACTTGTATGACAGCAGTATTCCGCCCGAAAAGGGGCTTGGAGGACACAGCTCACTCACGGCTGAGCTCCTCCTCAAGCTTCCTTGCAAACTTCTCGTCCGTGAACGCTTTAAGCCTCATAATCGTAGTTTCGTACATATCAATTACTTCCTCCTCTAGTGTCCGGGGGTAGTCTGCAGCCGGGTCTATCTCGTCCAGCATCGAGATCAGAAGGTTTCTCTCTTCCGGAGGCATAACCCTCGGGTCAGTCATCGCCGCCGCCCTAGCATAGACACCCTCATCGAGAAGATACCTTAATGCTCTAAATGGAAGCTCGTAATATTCTCCGATTGCCCCCGTCCTAGATGTGAAGCCTTCCGGCGTTGCCGCCTTAAACGAGACCCTGACATAGAGCATATCCGAAAACTCCGCGATCCGCTTAACGTAATCCCTGTCGGCTCCCAACAGTATGCCATTCGTTTCGAGATAAAACGGGTAGCCAAACTCCTTAACGTGCCCTAGCAAGGCGACAAGGTGGTCTTTACCTATAGTGGGCTCGCAACCCGAAACCCTAAGCTTGTTAACTTTAAGGTGCCTAAAGCGCTCCCACCCTGGAGAAGTAATTCCCTCCCTGGCGGCCTCGACAAGCCTCTGTGCAGCCTCCCGAGGAGAGTAGAAGTCCCCGAACTTCTCAGGAAAATCCCTCGACCAGTTACTCCAACAATAAATACACCTGAGACAGCATCCGACGGCGTATCCCGTGGCTATCCCCCTATAAACTGGGGCGGAGTAAAAGGCCACATATTTCCTCTCAACACCATCCTCCCCCTCCTTAGTAACTATCTTCTCTGTTTCCCTTGCCAAATCTAACGGATCAAAGGGCTTGAATCCACGGGTCAAGAAACGCTGATACAGACACACTCCCCCAAAAAAAGGAAAAATCAGTTAACTCACCTTAAACATGAGAGAGTCGGCTTATTTAAAACTAACCGGCTTCACCGTGCCAGATTTAATTGAGCTGAAACAGATGATCGGTGCGACAACACAAAATATTGCCCTCAAATTGCACCGCGCACATCTGCGTCTCGGGATTTCACTACGGTGGCGCGGCGCTTTTCGTCCTTTTCCTTCTTATACTTCTCAGCTAGTTCGATCAGCGTCACCATAGACCAGTAGAAGTTTTCCTTTAAAACCGGGTAGTACCTTTTTATGAGCCTTTCTACTTCTTCCGGGAATCTTTCCCCCAGCTCCTCCGCCCTAGAGAGCAGCTTGGCGATGTTGCCTTCCATGTGTTGGGTGGCTGTTTCAACATAGAAGGACTTGAGCAGCTCCGCCCGCCTATTACCCGCCAGGCGGAATCTGCCATTCCCGTCGCTCTCCACAAGACCCGCCGCTGAAAGTTCCTCGAGCGACTTTACAGCTGACCCCTCGCTAATTGAGGCTTTATCAGAGAGCTCTTTAACGTTCAAGTTTCCCCACAGTGCAAGTGCCTCTAAAACCCTTTGTGAATTTATACTGCCAAGAGCTTTAAGAGTTAACTCGCACGCGTCCACAAGCCACACCATTTGAAGAAAATTTATGTTGAGAAAAAAATATTTCGGCATGAACAATGACAGAAGCTCGGACTTCATGGGGAAAAATTCATAGGAAAAAAATGGAAGGATTATGCTACGTATTTGTGTAGCCCTTTAAGTATGGATTCGGCTTCCTTCACTATGCCTTCTATAACTTCCTTCACTGTCGGGATGTTCTTTATGTTCCCGCACGACTGGCCGCATAGAACCGGGCCGTTATCTATGTCCCCCTTGTAGACCAGCTCGTATTTCTTCATATCTTCCGCTATTTCTTGGGGCGTTAGCTGCGCCTCCTTAGCCATCATTTCCTCCTTAGTCATAACTCGCGGGTGCTCCATGGCATACTTGTTCTTGAGGAGCCTTATTGGGCCGAAGGCGCCCGTCGTGACTACAGTGTCTCTGTCCTGTGAGCGTACCACGAAGTCCTTGTAGGCGGGGTGGAACTCGCACTCCTTCGTGGCGATGAAACGTGTTCCCATCTGGACACCGACTGCGCCCATGGCTAGCGCTGCCGCCAGTCCCTTACCGTCACTTATTCCTCCACATGCGACGACTGGCTTACTGCAGTTGTTAACCACCTCCGGGATAAGGACCATTGTCGTTACGCCCTCGTAGCTCTGGTGTCCTCCTCCCTCATATCCCGTGGCGATGATGCCGTCGCACAGCTTGTCAACCTTCATGGCATGGTATAGTGTCGGAGCAACGTGGAAGTGTATCAGGTCGGGGTCCTTCTGCTTAAGGAACTTTGCTGGAGGCTCAGGGTTCCCCGCGGACGTAATCACCAGTTTCAGCCTTTCTTTCAATTCAGGGTCTTTGGCGCGTAATTCAACTATTTTCTCCAATATTGCAGGTGCGTCGACCTGAATTCTCGCAACCCTCACGTTGACGCCGAATGGCCCGTCACAGTTCTCTTTGACCTCAAGGATGTTCTTCTCCATATCCTTTACTGGGTCTACGCCGAAGAGGTTTGTGTGGGAAATTATTCCTAGGGCGCCTGCTTTGGTTACCGCCGCTGCAAGCTTCGTCGTGTAGAAAGGCCCCATTGGGGCCTGAATTATGGGGTGCTTTATACCTAGCATTTCACACAGGGGAGTCTTGATCAAAACGCTCCCTCCTCAATTGGTTCACTAAGCCCAAGAAGAACACTACCTTAAAAGGATTTCCTTTCCACCGCCACCTCATAAAGAGATCAATTTTTGATGAAGAGACTAACAACGTCTAGAAGGAAGACTGGAGGCGACATGCCTTAGTATGCTCTCTCTAAAGTTATTATTTGTTATGCGTTCAAATTTATCCATTTCATATTTCATGTTTTTTAGAGTGAATATGGTGTGCTCCTTGTAACATATACATGCTTCGTTCTTCTTAACTCCAACGCCACTGTAAGCTTGGGTGCCTGATTTTTCATGTGTGAGCGTGCGGAAAGAGAAGTTCTTATATATGGAGTCCGTCCTCGTTAAAGGAACTATGAAAAATTGTAGATTGTCAAGTTTAGGCTGAGAAGAACGCCTCAGAAAATCAATGAAAGAAGAAAAATCAGCGAAGTTCTTATGCAAAGACACGACAATGTTGGTAGCCAACCCCTCGCCAGCCGAACAAAAAAGTATGTTTGGCACACTTGCAAGCCACTCTCTTCCAATTGCAAGTTCATCTTCATTCGGATGCTCCCTCCAGCTCAGAAATATGAACGCACATATCTCGTATCCCATTTTAGCTAAGTCAGGAATAACAGTATACTCCCTTATTAGACCCTCCTTCTCCAGCTCCTTTCTCCTCCGGTAAACGGTTGCACGCGTACACCCTATAACCTTAGATAGTTCCTTGTCGCTTCTCCTCGAACACCTAATCAGCTCAAACAAGAGACGACGCTTTACCTCTTCCTTCCTTCCCCTTGCAAGCTTCTTGGAATCACACACCATCACCCGCCACCCCATTCTA
>JAHLWW010000015.1 GCA_019057715.1 Candidatus Jordarchaeum sp. JNZ_1113 | reverse complement strand
TGAAAACCTCCAGTCTTTCAGCAACTCATCTCTAAGCTTCCTCCTATCCTCTCTGCTGAGGCTTAGATGGGCTTTACTTGAAAACCTTACATGGGCGAAGACATGCTCCAAGGCTCTCTGCTTAACCTTGAAGCATTCTTCGATTAAACCCCTTGGAGCTTCTACTGGGATCCTGTAGCTCTCAACTGCCTCCATAACCTCTCAACCCCACTCTTAGGATAACGGAGCTTACCAGTCGGAAGCCTAACAGCCCTAATGATCCCCTTCTTCTGCCACTTCCAAAGAGTCTTAACTGAAACACCGAACTTCTTAGCAACCTCAGAGGGACGTAAGAGCTCTTCTTCCATAAAAGAGCTAATGGAGCTAAAACAAATATTCAAAACCTATCTATTCCGAAACTGCTGACGGCGGCAACCCGTACTTCTAGAGGTAACCTTCAGGTCTTATGCGATCCGGAGCTCTTACAATCAGCATGTAGGTGGCATTTTCACTGAGAATGAAGACATTAGGTACTTCTGCTTTTCACTTCCCTCCTACAGGTTACTCGGCGGATGACTGAGTATTTAAGAAGCTGGACATGTTTCTGATGAAAACGAATTGGTGAAGTGGCAAATAATGAAGAAAAAAGACGAATGAACGAGGGACGAAATTGACGAGAGAAGACATGTTACCGCAGGCGGAAAACCTTAAGGGCGCGAAAATATCTGAACGATGAATAAAAAAGAGGTTGGGGGGCTTTAGTCTTCCACTTCGATCCAGTTCATTTCGTCCTTGGAGTAGGCTGCAAGCTCGTAGTCCTTTGTCATCTCGATGGCGCCGTTCGGACACGACAAAGTACATTGACCACAGAACATGCAGGCCGCCAGGAATATTTTGGGTCTTTTTCCTGTTTTTGTTCTTTGTCCTTCGGGTCTGGTGTCTGGCACCATTGTTATCGCTCCTGTGGGGCAGTCTCTGGCACATAGGCTGCATCCATTGCACTTGTTAACGTGGTATATGTGTCTCCCGCGGTATCCTTCTGGGACTGGGAGTTTTTCGAAGGGATAGAATACTGTTGCCGGCTTTTTAGGTAGGTGTTTGAGGAGTAAGGGGATTATGGCGGCTGGTCGAGGCATCTTTATACACCTCCCCTATATAACACTTAAAGCGATCATTATTAGTATGGAGGCGGCTTTCCACTTGAAGAGGTCCAAGTAGACTGCTGCCTGTATAACTGCTATGTTAAGTATTGTTAGTGGGATAAGGTATTTCCATGCTCCGGCTTCTACTTGGTCTATTCTAAACCTCGCAAACGCTGTTCTCAGGAGAGTTATCAGGAAGAGTACTGCAAAGAGTTTGATGAGGAACCAGCCTAGACCTATCATGTATCCTAGTGGTAGGGCGCCGAGCATCCTTTCAAGGGGGGTTACTCCTATAGTGCTCCCCGGACCGTAAGGTCCTCCCAGGAATAGTGCGGCGGCCAAGCCTGCCCCAAATATCATTTCGAGGTCTCCTGCTGCCCTGAAGAGCGCCAGTTTCTTGCCTGAGATCTCAGTCTGCCATCCTGCAACTATCTCTGTGTGGGCCTCAGGTATGTCAAATGGAACTTTCTCCATTTCAGCCATAAGTGATATGAGGAGCGAAGCGAATGATATCGGTGCCACCAGTATTATCGGCATCCTGGTGACTGCTTGGAACGCCGTAATGTTTCCTATAGTCAACACTTGCAGAGCTGAGAATGGCTGAAGCTGTAATATAGGAGCCACGTAAAAGGTCCAGAGCTCCGGCGCGAAGGTTGAAAGCAACAGGTATTGCTCGAAGGTTAATGCTGGAAGCTTCAACACTCCAATTAATGTTAGTATCTGAGCGACTTGTTGGGGGGTTGCCATGTAGCTTGCAACGACAAACGCCGGCGTTATTGCGGATAGGGCTAATGGGACTTCGAAGGCTACAAGCTGCAAGCCCGACCTAACAGTTCCGATTTCTCCAAACCTGCTAGTCGTAAACCACCCTGTGAGGATCACTGTAACAGTGTACATTGTTGCCAGGAATATCACGAAGATAAGGTCTCCTTCGAAGCTTATTATTCCCGTTCCCTTATAGACCGGCAGGAACATGACCATTGTGAGGGCTAAGGTGAAAGCCACTATGGGCGTCGCAGTCAGACTCTTAACGTCGGCCGCCCTATCTACGACGTCCTCTTTCGCCAGAAGCTTTATGAAGTCTGCCAGAGGCTGCAGGATGCCGTGCCATCCAGTGTAAAGGGGTCCAACACGGTGCTGAAGCCGCCCGTGAACCTTCCTGTCAAACCACTCGCCGAAGAGGGCTAGAGTAAACATGAAGAATGCTCCCGGAAACACTAGAATTTTAAATAGCTCCTTTACAGCTTCCAGAGCCGTAGGTTGTTGAGCGAACAAGTAAAGGAAAAGCATTTCCATGCTCATTTTTCCATCCCCCAGATAGGAGCACTGTCCTTCCTTCGTCCTCAACCATAATTTATAGGTTTCCATTAAAAAATAAACTAAAAGTGTTTTTCATGGAGAAGTTACCACCGCTTCTCCTTCTCGTTGAACTCTCTGCTGTACCTTCGGAGCTCCTCCCTAGTCCAAGTCCAAGTCTTCTCCTTTTCAATGTCAATGAACGTGATCCTGTCCTCGCATGAGAAGCATGGGTCTATGGAAGCCAAAGCTATGGGTAAGTCTGCAATATAGCATCCCTTAAGGAGCTCTGCCACTGAGAGAATGTTCGCCATGGTCGGAGTCCTTATCTTAACCCTGTAAGGCTTATCAGTACCGTTGCTCTTCACGTAGTATATTAACTCGCCTCTCTGAGCCTCAAACCTAGCGTAAGCCTCCCCTTCAGGAACACGCCTTATGAGCTTCTCAGGCATAATGTCCCCCTTCTTAGGCATGTGGTCAAGGCACCACCTGATAATCTTAATGCTCTCGATAGTCTCAAGCACGCGCACAACCACTCTGCCAAAGGTATCACAAGTGTCCCACGTGATAAGCTCAAAGTCCGCCTCGTCATACTTCAAGTGTGGGTCATTCTTCCTCACATCAAACTTGACTCCGGAAGCACGAATTGTAGGACCAACCGCCCCCAGCTTAACGCCAGTCACAGGGTCAAGGACACCCACGCCCTCAGTCCTCTTCCTCACCGTGCTCTCCTCAAGACACAGCTTCTTATAGTAGTTCGTTCTCTCCTCAAGGTAGTCGAGTCCCTTCCTAATTTTGTCAGCAAGCTCAGGAGAAATGTCCCGCCTCACACCGCCAAGAATATTCATTGCATAGTTAACCCTGTTACCCGAAATAGCCTCAAGCAGATCCATGACAACCTCTCTGTCCCTCCAAACATACATGAATAGCGTCTCAAATCCGATCTCCAGCCCAGCAGCACCAAGCCACAAAAGGTGACTATGAATCCTCTCCAACTCGGCAACTATAGTCCTAATGAAGTTCGCCTTTTCACTAACCTCGATCCCGCCAGCCTCCTCGGTAGCCATCATAAAAGTACACTGATGAGCGTTACTGCATATACCGCACACTCTTTCTACAAGGAAGGCCCCTTGAATATACGTCCTGTTTTCGAGTGCTTTCTCGATCCCCCTGTGGACGTATCCTATTCTGGGTTTTACGTCCACAACTGTTTCTCCTTCAACGAAGATCTGGAAATGCTCCGGCTCTTTTGCTCCCTTTATTTGGTTTTTAGCTAAACGATGTTAGATAAAGGGATGTGCAAAGCCGGATGCTGCGGACCAACTGGTATTATTACTCGTGACATTTTTTATTAGCACCTCCATCAAGTTTAAAATATAAACGACCATATATTTGTTTTTCTTACTCCTGTGTTGGTTGCCAGTCCTTTCTGAGTGGGTAAACGCCTTCGGGCCAGTCTTCTGGGAGGATTAGGCGTTCCAGGTTTGGGTGTCCTTCGAACACTACGCCGAGGAGGTCATGGACTTCGCGTTCGTAGAAGTTGCTTGACGGCAGAATGTCGGTTATGGTTTCTAGTTTAGGGTTGGACTTGGGGACATATGTCCTCACCATGATGGCTGTTTGGGGTTCTTTGAACCTCCAGAGGTGGAATATTACTTCTATGTTTTCTCCGAGGTCGACGCCTGTTATTGTGGAGACGTGCCATAGATCCCAGTTATCTCTCATGTACTCTACGGCTTTCCTGTGCGCTCCGGGCTTCACCTTTAGGTGGATTCTTCTTGGCCTTTTGATGTAAGCTTCTTCAAGTTGTGGTCCCAGGGCTGCTTTGAGCTCCTCGATAAGTTTTTCTTCGCTCTTAATTTCTTTCTTCTTTTTGCTCATATTACCCCCCCTACGATTTTTGGAGTTTGGCGAGGAGTTTGGCTACACCGTCTATTATTGCTTCAGGTTTGGGTGGGCATCCTGGGACGTAGACATCGACTGGGACGGCTGTGTCTATGCCTCCCTCTACTCCATAGCATCCCTTGAAGACCCCGCCTGTGCATGCGCAGTTGCCGACTGCCATAACGAACTTGGGGTCAGGAACTTGCTCGTAAAGCTTCCTAAATCTGGGTTTCATCTGCTTCGTGATTGGCCCTGTGCAGACGAGGACGTCGGCGTGTCTGGGGCTACCCATTAATATGATGCCGAAGCGTTCAACATCGAAGCGTGGCATTAACGCAGCTAGAATCTCTATGTCGCAGGCGTTACACCCACCAGTGTTTAGGTGAAGGATCCACGGTGATTTTGTTCTCGCCCACTTTACAAGCTTGCTGAGAAGACCCATTGTACCACTCCCAACGTGTTTACCATTTAAACTACCTTGACAGGGGAAGAATAGAATCGATCTCCCTTTTTTACTTTTTCGTTAAGAATATTTTGTTCGCTTTTTTGTTTGCATGGATAAGGAGCGTTAGCGCTATAGTGCTTATCGGAACGATTCTTGTGATACAGGTTTACCGGATAGCTCTTTTTTCGAGAGTAGATTGTGTGTTTTGGCTTGTCATATGTAGGGGGTTAAGTGTCGTGTTATTTTTCTAGTTTATGTTAAAGTGCCCTTTTTGTTATTCTGGCATTTTCGTCATCATTACGAAAAAGTAAAAAGGGGGAAAGTTTTTAATTTGTGCGTCATAGTTGTTGATGGTCTTTCTTTGATTGCGTGGAGGTGGAGAAATGTCTGGCCTGCTTACCTTGGGGATCGCTGTCCTAGTGAGTTTTCTGATAGCGTGTGCGATTTACCTTACGGGAAGATTGATAGGTGCTAAGGGAGAGAAGACGCCGGGCAAGTTGGACCCTTACGCCTGTGGTGAGGATTATCCTCCTGAAAAGTTTCAGTACAGGGTGCACTTGGTTTACTACGCGATATTCTTCACATTGTTGGAGACCGCTGGTGTGATCGTGTTTACATCTTCTTTCAGTGACCCACTGTACGCGCTAATATACATGGTGTTCTTAGTAGTGGCGGCGCTCCTAGTCCTCTACAGGAGATAATCTAATGAAGAGGCATCAATCCAGTTTGCCACGCGAATAAAGTTCTTTTCCTCTTTTAAGTGCATGGTGATGTTTCTTTTTTGTTTTTTGTCTTTTGTTTCTGTTTTTTTGTTTGCGCGTTATTTCCCCTCTGCAGCTGACCATTGAGCTTTGGTTTCTCAAACGTAACAGTCATTTTAAGCGTGACTCTTAAGGCTGTCGAAAAATTATTTAGAGGGGTGGAAGCTACCTCTTTCGAGCGTTGATGGAGTGTGATTGGGTTGAAGTTTAAGTTTGAGCTTGAGGGCGAGACTGTTGAGGCGGAGCTTCCCGAGGATCTTTACTATCATCCTGACCATTGCTGGGCTAGAGTTGAAGGTGATAAGGTGAGGGTGGGCTTCGATGACTTTGGCCAGGTGACTGCTGGGCAGATCCTTTTCATCAGGCTTAAACCTGCTGGCAAGGAGGTCAAGCAAAATGAGACCTTCGGCACTGTGGAGACGGGTAAGTGGGTTGGGCCTTTGAAGTCGCCAATCTCGGGGACGATAGCTGAGGTTAACCCGGAGATAAAGACGAACCCGTCACTGGTGAACAAGGATCCTTACGGAAAGGGGTGGCTAATACTGGTAAACCCGTCAAATTTAGAGAGGGAGCTCAAATCGCTCATTACGGGTGATGCTATAAAAGCGTGGATGGAGAAAGAAATTAAAGAAAGGCTGAAAAAATAAAACGAATTTATTCATCTGTTTTTCATTTTTTGTGGTGGAAGGGTGGTGCGGTCTTCTAAACATTCAGAGGGGTTCCCCCTGTTTTTACATGCAAACTATTTTATGATGTGTCTGCTAGCGAGAATGAGGTAAGTGTACTAACGGTTAATACGGTTAATATTATAATCCTGAGGGGGAAGCTTGTCTGCTTTTGGTTCAATGTGGAGGAAGGTGAGATAAAAGGAACGTTAAACAATGATTTTGGGATGTACTAGGGGGAAGCTGAAAAGTTCGAGGAGAGATCAAGGAAGTTATGGGCTAGAAGGGGAAGCTGGTAGAAGTAATTTCCCATTACGATGAGGGGGAAGCAATATTGTCCAGTGTAGTTTCAAAATGGGACCCATCAAGCTATACTTCGAGTAGTAGTGCAGAATTTTGAGTGGTAAAAAACAGTTTTCGTTATAGGTTTTATAGATTTTCTTGAAAAAATTTTTAATCGGTAGGAGAGAAGTGTTGCTGTGAAAGAAAGGGGGTGGAAAGGTTAGAGTACAGGATGACTAAGGTCGTAGCGCTTCACGGTTGAGCCTGCAAGGTCCCTCAAGCAAACCTAAGGATACTCCTGGAGAAGGCAGGAATCACCGTTCCGCGGAGTGTTCTGAGTGGCCCAGATGAGGACGCCGCCGTGATACGCATACGGGATGACATGGTTCTCGTGAAGACTATAGATTTCATAACGCCAAACGTTGATGAAGGTTATGTTCAGGGGAAGATAGCGGCCGCGAATGCGACGAGTGACGTGTACAGCGCAGCCACGTGCGGGCTGCGTGCATAAGCAAAAGGAGCGACGGAAATAGCTGGATTCTTAGCGGTTTTAGGAGTTCCTACTGATATGCCTTTAGAGATAGCGGTGGAGATTCTTCGTGGGATCAGAGATTACTTGGAAGAAGTTGGAGGATCCTTCGTTGGTGGGCACACCATATTTAACCCTTGGCCTCTTTCAGGTGGTGAAGTTACTGCTGTAGCTCACCCTGACCAGATCGTTTACCAGAGAGGCGCTAAGGTGGGGGATGTGTTCGTCTTGACCAAGCCGTTGGGGACTCAGCCAGCAATGGCCGTTTACAGGACCATTAAGGACCCAGATACTTGCGAAATGGTGCTTAGTGTGCTCTCAAGAAGAGAAGCGGAAGAGCTTGTTGAGAAGGCGATAAAGTTCATGACGACTTCTAATAAGCCAGTTGCTGAAGCTATGCTGGAAGTTAAGCCCAACGCTGCAACGGACGTGACGGGCTTCGGGCTAGTGGGGCACGCTGAAAACATAGCTAGAGAAAGTGGAGTAGACGTTGAAATACAGGCCATACCCGTTATGAAGAACGCGGTACAGGTTTCCGAGCTTTTTAGCTACGGGCTGGAGAGAGGTGAGGCGGCAGAGACGTCTGGTGGAATCTTAGTAGCACTGCCACGAAAAAGAGTTGACGAGTTCATGGATGCGCTAAGAAGCCGAGGAGTCACAGCTTACATCATTGGGGAAGCTAAGCAGGGCAATGGGAAGGTCACCGTGAAGCCGGATGTCGAATTAATAGAGGTTTAGGTGATGAAGGGGGAAGATAAAGGCTGTTTCCTTCCACCAGAACCCCCACAGCAGTGGGCTGAGTAGACAGCAACAGGGCTATGCTAATTTTGGAATTTCATGGTCCAGCTGACCGTAACGTCTCGGAAGGAGGAAAAGGAAAAATTTTTAATTTCTGTCGCTTTTTTTCCCTAAAAACAATGACGTTGATTGATGGTGGAATTTTTGCTTCCAGAAACCATAATGATAAACTTGATCTGCTCCCTGCCAGATTTGGTGAGAGCGTTCATTTCGTTGTTCGTGATAATGGACCCTGTAGGTAACATTCCGATCTTTCTGAGTCTTACGGAAGATATGAAACCAGAGGAAAGAAAGCGCACGTTTCACCTCGCTCTTGTAACAGGGTTTATTCTGCTGATGTGCTTCGCCGCCCTAGGAAATTACATTTTGTTCCTTTTCGGAATAACCATAGAGAGCTTCATGATCGCCGGCGGAATACTCCTACTGGTGATCGCTTTGCGAATACTCATTCTCGGATGGAAAAGGGAGGAGTCGCTACCCTCCGAGAGCGTTGGTGTTGTCCCCATAGCTTGTCCCCTCCTAGTTGGCCCCGGAGCAATAACTACCGCCATAATGTACCTTCAAGCTTCAGGCGTCATAGTGACTACAACAGCAGTGATTCTTTCGTTCATCGTCACTTGGCTCGTACTCAAGTTTATAGACCCGTTCAGCCGCTTTCTAGGCAAAACGGGAAGCCTTGTAATAGCACGAGTCATGGCGCTCATAATAGCAGCAATAGCAGTAGAACTCATAATTAAGGGAATAACATATATATTTAAGCCGTTTTGAGGGAGGCGCCCTCACAGTTTAACGTAAATTTTCCCTTTTCCTTCAAAGATGCTAAAACCAAGAAGTATTGTTACTTAAACGAAGTTGTCTGGAGAAAAGGAGGGATTTAACAAAAAGAGGGGGGAATCAGGGTTTACAGTTTCTCTATAGCTTTCCGAGCGGTCTTGCCACGTCCAAGCCGCTCATGTGCCTTAGCTAAGTGCCCTGCTGCTAAGGCACCAATCAGTGAGACTTCGCCAGCTAGTGCTGCTGAACACGCTATTTCGGCGAATTTCCTTGCAAGTGTTCCGGGAGGCGCGCCTCTAATAAAGCCGCCTCCACAATCCATTATGGACAGGGCCTCTTGATACTGTGGCAGCCACATGCCTCCCCCGATCGTTCCACATATCATCGACGGTAGTGTTAACGAGACATACAGGTCTCCGTTTTCGAGTACCTCAGCGGTCACTATCCCCATGCTACTCTCGCCTATGTGTGCTGCATCCTGTCCTGTAGCTAGCCATATGGCTGCAATTATGTTTGCGACGTGAGCGTTGAGGCCGTAGGCTGCAGCTTGTCCTGTTCCTATGTAAAGCTTCCTGTAGACTACTTCGACCATATCTTCGGGGGTGGTTTTCAGTACTTCTTTGATGTATTCTCTTTTTAGCACGGCTTCCGCTTGCACGGTCTTTCCTCGGCCGAGGATGTAGTTGAGGGCTGAGGGCTTCTTGTCGACGCACATGTTGCCTGAAAGGGCTATGGTCTTCGCCCATGGGAACTGCTGTTCTATGTAGTTGCACACCTTGTCGCTTGCTGATGTAGCCATATTCATGCCCATGGCGTCTCCAGCTTCTGCCACGAACCGTACGAAGACGTTGCGCCCAATTATCCAGTGCTGGACGTCGACGAGTTTGAGAAATGGGTCGTCTCCTTCGAAAACCCTTTTTATTTCTTCGAAGTTTTGGTGTATCCACTCGACGAGTTTTACCGCGTGCTCCGTGTCAGGGACACATATGCATGGAGCTCTAGTTATCCCTGACTTTAGTACCCTTGCTCGCGCGCCGCCACTGGCTGTTATAGTGCGGCATCCCCTGTTAACGCTGGCTACGAGGGCGCCTTCAGTTGTGGCGAGCGGGATGAAATACTCGCCGTCCGCCACTTCACCTTTCACTCTTAGTGGTCCAGCTACTCCGAGGGGGATTTGCTGGACACCTATTGGGTTCTCGATGTTCCGGGATGCTGTCTCGTCGAGATTTATGGAGTAGCTTCCGATATGCCTAAGCTCTTTTCCCGTGATTTTTTCTATTGCCCTCCTCCTCACCCGCGCGGCGGCGTCTACACTACCCGTGTATTTCTCTACTTCGTGAA
Organism: Candidatus Jordarchaeum sp. JNZ_1113; assembly: GCA_019057715.1. Classification (GTDB taxonomy): domain Archaea; phylum Asgardarchaeota; class Jordiarchaeia; order Jordiarchaeales; family Freyrarchaeaceae; genus DTBI01. Next base: position 8,303 of record JAHLWW010000015.1, on the reverse strand, counting down.
GTTTTAATTCTCCTTTAACGAGTTTTTCGACAAGTTCTTCCTCCGACAACTCGAGACTAGTCATTTTTTCACGCTCCTTTACTTTTTCTTTTCCACTTCTATTATTCCTTTTGATGAGTCTACTTTGACCCAGTCGCCTGTTTTTATCGATTCGACCGGGTCTGGGGTGACACGATGAATGAGGGGGATTCCCGCTACGACCGCTCCTATTAGTGTTACGGTGTCTGCTTTTCTCTGGATCATTGCTCTGGGAGCTAACCCCTTCTCTGCAAGGTTTATGATAACATACGTGCCAACAGTTGAGCCGACACCCGTAGGGAAGACGAGCACGCGCCCAGCTACGCTCTCGCCCTCTAGGGGGTGGTTTTGGATGATGCCCGTCTCCGGGTTAACGTTGCCCAGAAAAGATATTGGAGACTCCGATACGAGGGCTTCCCCCTCAGCAACAGGTGACTTAAGGGCCTTTAAACCAAAACCCTTCAAGACGATTTTCGTCATTGTTTAGACCCCAATGCCGCTTTCACACATTTCTCAGTTGGCTGAAGAGAAGCTTCCATCTTGTTCATTGAGGGAGCGTAATGGGCTGCTTTGGCGGAATCCGTCAACAGACCACTGAAGCCTTTTAACGGGGCAACTATGGGGCATGTGTCGCAGAAGACCTTTCCTCCAGCCCGCTCTATTTTCTGGACGAAGCCCATTTGCTCCCCGAGGCACTTAACCTGCCGGGAAGTGAAGATCCAGAGAGGAGTCTTAACCCGCTTCCCCTCAACGATTTCAGCCACTCTCCTCAACTCATATATTGAGTAGTGAGGGCAACCTAGCATAACGACGTCCGGTTCTCCCGTCAGGCTAAATGATTCAAAAACCTCATTAATTTCTCCTTTACCTATTTCTATTTTTTCTAGGTTTTCAGTTACCTCCACTGACCCCCAATAATACAAAGCAACTGCACCAGATGCTGCCGCGGCAGATGACAGGTGCTTTGCTTCAACTAGTGGGAGAGGATTATCGCTCTGTATCAGGGGGACTGCATCTCCGAAGTCTTTTCCGATAAGGTATCCCAGGGCGCCGTAATGTGTTGGGGACTCTAGGGCAACGTTGACTTTCACCCTTACGGTGGGAAGCCTGTTTTCATCTAAGTGGAGCCCGTAAAGAGGGGTTTTTCCCGTTATTGCTGATGCGAGGGCTGAAAGACCGCTTTCTCTGTTTGTCCGCGCGTTCAAGTATGAGTTGATGAAAGCGACAGCTGACGACTCTGCGAAGGAGACGTGAGCACCCCTAGCTGGAATATTTCCAGCTTCATACGGAGTGCAGCTACACGTCGCAAAAACACCCATTCTCTCGTAAAGAGAAATGATCTCCTTCTGCTTCTCAAAAAACGTTTCCTCGACCCCCATCTCCCTCCACCTTTCAAGATCCACTCCTCCCGGATTCAGTGTGGCGGGGATTAGCGTCCTGGATCCCAGAGAAGAGAATTTTTTTAGTGTTGTTAGGAGAGCGTCTCCCCCCGTTTTGTACGACACACCTGAAATGTGGGCGCTTTGTATTGGTATAAGGCGCTCTGCCTCAAAGAAGTCCCCTAAGGAGCAGAGCACCCTCATCGCTAGGCTTACCGCCTCGCCGTATTCGCCGTCCAGTGCCTTCTCCTCTTCTTTAGTCAGATACATAATCCTCAACTCTTATTAATTCATACCCGGGGATCCTAGCGGGAAGAAACTTCTCTCGCGGCTTGTCGAAGGGTATAGTGGCGTCAACCCCAACTTTAGTTGTCTCCCGTGTTCTCTGGTCAGCGGACGGGTCGAGCGATGACCCTTTGCCAGCAACTACGACGAGGTTCTTTGATGCTTGGAAGCGCGTAGCTATAGCGTACTCGACTGAGTATGGGTCGTGAATATCTATGTCTTCATCAACCACTACCACGTGCTTCAGTGACTTGTGCGCTCTGAAGGCCGCCTCTATCGCCTTCAATCCGTCGTCAGGATTCCTTTTCTTTATTTTAACAACGCAGTGGAGCCACGAGCACCCTCCAGGTGTTAGGAGGACATCCAGGCACTCGCAAAACTTACCGACTTCCCGGTATATTGCCGGTTCCCTAGGTAGACCCATGAGGATTCTATGCTCCATCCCTCCTGGAAGTATTGCTTGGTATATCGCGTCCTTCGCGTGAGTGAAGCGGCGCACCTCGACCACGGGTTGCTCCCGCACTATATCATATGTCCCTGTTATGTCTGGAAAGGGACCTTCCTCCACTAGTTCCTTGGTTATTCTTGCCTCTAGAAGTATTTCAGCGTCGGCTGGAACCTCCAAGTCGACGGTCCTACATTTAGTGAGCTTCAATGGCTTTAAGCTGTTGGCTATAGTGTACTCGTCGACGTCGGGTGAAAGCGAGGTGGCTGCTGCAACGAGGACTGAGGGAGGGTTTCCTATGGTTATGGCGGCATCGAGCTCGCCTCCAGCCCGCTTAAGATACAAGTCTAAGTCCCTGTCTTCTACAACCCTTATAGCAAAGCGCTTTTCATCTAAAAGCATAAGTCTATGAAAGCTAATGTTACGTCCGTACTCAGGATCACGCACAGTGACCACGCCAGCAGTCACGTATGGTCCACCATCTCGCTCCATATGGGTCAGTATAGGGAGGCGGGTCAGGTCTAGGGGCTCAACAACCTCGAAGCAACGTCCGTCGCTTACTACTTCTGGCTCTGTCGGGTTTTCCATGGCTTCAGCGATCCTTCTCAGAAGGCCTTGGACCGATACGCCAAGCCCTCCTGCCAGCAGTTCCCTGCTCGAACACAGATTTCCTGCCACCCTAAACTTGCTTCCCTTAACATTCTCGAAGATTATAGGTTTACCATCAACTTTCTTCATCAAAGCAGGGATTTCGTATCTGGTTGATACAAGCTTCTTGACTTTGATAAGAAGCCCTTTTTCCTCTAGCCAAGACAGGAAGTTTCTCATGATACTCTAGGCACCTCTCGAAGTTACAGCCTAGCACTTTCTTTCTGGAGCACCATTAGCATTTAAAATTGGCCTAAACTTGTAGCCGTAGTATATGGGTCCTTCCCGCCCATTTTCCTTTACTTTCCTTATCACGGCTTCTACGTCTACGTCTAGGTCTAGCTTGTTAGGGTCTGCGTCAGTTATTTGTGCCGTTATATGTGTTCCGTCTTCAAGCCTGACGAGGCCAACTATGTAGGGAGTGTAAAGCTCAAACCCCTTGGGCGGGGTGTGTATCACGGTATACGTCACCAGTTTCCCTTTCGTTGGAAGCTTCTTCTTTTCTAGCTCCCTTGAACCGCACTCGGTGCACAGTTCCCTCGGAGGGAAGTATGTCGTTGAGCACTTAGGACAGAAAACCGCCTCGAGGCGGTACCTTTGAGGAATTTCTCTCCAGAGGTTGGACGGCAACATATTAAACACCTCACTTAGCTTTAAACACGTGAACTATAGCGGACGTACCAAATCCACTTGTGTTGTGTGACAGCCCTATTCGGGCATCCGGCACCTGCCTTTTACCAGCGTCACCACGCAACTGGAGAACTATTTCTGCGGCCTGGTATATTCCAGTCGCTCCTATCGGGTGGCCGCGCGCCTTTAATCCCCCGGATGGGTTTATCGGTATTTCACCGTCTAGGCTTATCAAGCCTTCCTCCACCGCCATCCATCCTTCACCCTTCCTCACGAAGCCAAGATCCTCTATGGCTAAGATCCCAGCTATCGAGAAAGAGTCGTGAACTTCTGCCACATCCACGTCCTCGGGGGTTATGTTAGCCATATCGTATGCGTTCCTAGAGGCTTCAATTGTAGCCTTTAAGGATAAGAAGTCTTTCCTCATATGGAAGAGGAACGTGTCGTTAGCTTTCCACGCTCCAACTATGTCTACTTGGTCTGACGTGAACTCTTTCGCTTTCTCAGCTGGGCATATAATCAAGGCTGCAGCCCCGTCGCCTATAGGCGCACAGTCCATGAGGTGTATTGGCTCTGCAACAGGTGCTGAGTTGAGGGCTTTATCGAGAGAAATCTTGAAGGGGAACTGCGCGTAAGGATTCTTGGAGGCGTTTTCATGCATTTGCACAACAAACTTGGCGAAACTTTCCCTCTTAACGCCAAACTTCTTCATGTAGAGACGCATCACCATGGCGTTTATTCCTGCAAGGGAAAGACCGGTAAAAGCCTCATACTCCTGATCCGTTACTGTTGAAATTATAAATGTAGCATCGCTCGTCGTCGTATCCATCATTTTCTCAACGCCGCCCACAAGCACAAAGTCATGCATTCCCGAGGCGACGTCTTTAAGCGCCATATACAAGGCTGCGGCACCCGAACTACAGCCCTCCTCCACCCTTAAAGACGGCTTCGACCCTAGCCCCAAGGCGTCTGCCAGCATAGGGGCCAAGTTCTCCTGCTTGTTAAACTGGCCCGCCGACATGTTGCCCACGTAGAGGGCTTCTACATCAGGGTTCCCTGCGTCCTCCAAGGCGTTTATAGCCGCCTTGGTGAACAGGGAGCGGAGAGACTCCTTCCAGTGGTGGTCAACCTTAACCATCCCAACACCGATCACGGCAACCTTACGCATAAACAACCCACCTATTATTTTGTTTCTAAACCGATGATCATCCTGCGCCATTTAGCGTAGCAAGCATAGTCGATGTACTGCTTCCTCTTAATGTAATCCCAAACCTTGGGAGCCGCGTCCCTTTTCTCGTCTACACCATCTTGAACGATAATGTACATTGCATCGCTACCCGCCCCAGACCCATATGACACTAAGAGAATCTGCTGGCCGGGGGTAGCTTCGTCCAGGACTGCGGTTAGCCCGAGTAATGAAGAGGCGGAGTAAGTGTTCCCTATGTAGGGTACAAGAAGTCCTTTCGAAACTTGCTCCTTAGTAAAGCCAAGCTGGCTTGCAGCCCTTAAGGGGAACTTACCGTTTGGCTGATGAAATATTACGTAGTCGAAGTCGCTCGGCTTAAGGCCAAGCTCGCTCATGAGGTGCTCGGCCGCCGAGGTAACATGGTGGAAGTATGAGAGACCAGTGAACGGGCCACCATGCTTAGGGTATGGCTGCTCAGCCCTCCTCCAGAAGTCAGGCGTATCAGTAACATAGGACACGGTTGCCTCTATCGAGGCGGCTGAGGAGGAGTTTAAGGGTCCTATTATTAGGGCCGCTGCCCCTGACGCGGCGGCATATTCAAGGTCGTCTCCGGGGGCGCTCTGAGCTACATCGGCACCTATAGCCAGACCGTACTTGATCATTCCTGATGCTACGAGCGCAATGCACATTTGAACGGCTTCTGTGCCTGCCTTGCATGCGAATTCTAGGTCTGCTGCGAGCGTGTAGGGTGTTGCACCTATCACTTCTGCGACTGTGCATCCTGTAGGCTTTACCGCGTAGGGGTGTGATTCCGAGCCGCACAGAACGGCCCCTATTTCTGAGGGGTTTATTCCCGCTCTTTTGATGGCGTTAATCGCAGCCTCCGTGGATAGGGTTATAGTGTCTTCGTCGGGCCCAGCAACGGCTTTTTCTTGTATCATTAAGTCTTCCTTGAATCGGTCGGTCGGAGCGTCCCAAACTGACGCTATATTCTCTGTTTTAATTCTGTACTGGGGGATGTAGCATCCCCATCCTTCTATTCCAACTCGTGATTTAGGGATCATCATGAGTATTTTCCTCCCACTAGAAGCGGCCCTGTTCTCTAGAAAGAGCATTTGGAGTTTGGGTCATACCCTCTTTGAAGAGGAGGCAAGGCTACCTTGTCTATTTAAGGATTACGCACCAATAAAATGCAACTTCGACAAATTTAAGGATTTTCACATTTTAACGCAAAAATGCAGATATTTTGGCCCTTATCCGAGCGCTTCTTACCTCTCCCTTCCTGTGGGGTCCCATGAATTTCCTTATATTGCGCGGTGAATTCTAAAAATGACGAACCCCAACATGGTTTTAGAGAGAAACGATTTAAAGAAGAGCTTTAGTCTTCAGAACCAGTAAAAAGCGAATTGGAGGAGAAGATTTGGGTTTCGAGGAAGAGGTTTACAGGCATCTTAAGGGGGTTAACGCTGCGATAAACGAGTTCCTTGACTCGAAGATCACACACGCGATCACCCCCTACCATGCCGAGTATTACTCGAATATAAAGGAGTTCATAATGAGGGGGGGCAAAAGGCTTAGACCCGTATCCTTAGTTAACGCGTACTTTGGAGTTGGCGGGAAGAACAAGGGAGACGTTTACAAGGCGTCGATTTCCGTTGAGTTACTCCACAATGCAACGCTCATACATGATGACCTAATAGATCATGACGAGACACGTAGAGGAAAAGAGACGTTCCATGTGAAGTATAGAAACTGGTACAATGAGAACTTTGAAGGTGAGCGGGGAGAAGACTTCGGTATGACCATGGCTATTCTTGGAGGGAACACCGTCTATAACCTTGGAGTTGAGGCTTTGCTTGAGGCTGGCTTCTCCTCTGATCTCACCTGTAAAGCGATCAGCAAGTATCAGAGGGTCTTTGAGGAGCTTATAGAAGGAGTGATGTTCGAGACTGTTCTCTCCATGAGGGAGAAGGCAAGTTTCAGTGAGTACATGCAGATGATAAAAATGAAGACAGCGGCTCTCCTCGAGTCCTCCGTTGAGATAGGAGCGATATTGGGAGGAGGAAGCGAGAAGCAGGTTCAAGCACTGAAAGAATACGCTATTCTTGTAGGTCAGGCGTTTCAGATACAGGATGACATTCTTGGAACGTTTGGCGAGGAGGAGGAAACAGGTAAGCCGACGGACGGAGATATAAAAGAGGGGAAGAAGACCGCGCTGGTGGTTTACGCCTTAGAAGCCGCAGGACCAGAAGAACTTAGTGTGCTTAGAAGCGTGCTGGGCAAGAGGAACGCCACGCCGAGCGAAGTGGAAGAAGTCAGAAGAGTCTTCATGAATACAGGGGCTCTCGAAAGAGCGCGTGAAACAGCGATCAAACTTAAGAGTGAGGCGAAGGAGAAGATAAGGAGCATGAAGCCATCCCTCACCAAGGAGGCCGAAGAATACTTCCTCGGATTAGCAGACTTCGTGGTGGAAAGAATACGCTAAACTTGAGGAGCGCCATACTATAGGAAGACGCCTCCAACATAAGATTTTAATTTTTCAGGCTTCTTTGTGTTTTCGTCCGAAGTGGTTAGAATGCTTGTCGATCCGTTCGGCCGGCCGGTGAATAACCTTAGGATTTCGCTTACCCAGAAGTGTAACCTAAAATGCTTTTACTGTCACCATGAGGGGGAGGGCTGCGGTAGCGATCCACGTAAGAAAAACGAGATGACGCCTGAGGAGGTCGCCTTTCTAGTTAGAGTTGCTGCAAAACTAGGTGTGAGAAGCGTTAAGCTGACGGGCGGGGAGCCGTTACTCTACAGTGGTGTTGAGGAGGTTATCAGAATGATTTCCTCTATAAATGGCGTCCACGAAGTCTCTATGACTACTAATGGCGTCTTCCTCTCGGAGTGGGCGCAATTACTGGCAGAAGCGGGGTTAAAGAGGGTTAACGTAAGCTTGGGCACTCTCTCAAGAGAGAAGTATAAGATGATCACAGGACTGGACGCACTCGAAAAAGTTATTGAAGGAGTAGATGCGGCATTAGAGGCGGGATTAAAGCCCGTTAAGCTAAACATGGTTTTGCTTAGAGGAGTCAACGTTTCCGATCTGGAATCGATGATCGAGTTCTCAAGGGAGCGGAGAGGTAGTATTTTACAGGTAATAGAGCTTGTTCCCGGAGCTAACCGGGCGCTTGAAGATTACCACGCTGATCCTCTTTTCATCGAAAAAATGCTTGAAGAAAGAGCGGTTAAGGTTGTTGTGAGGAAGATGCATAGGAGGAAAAAGTTCTTTTTGAGTGGGGGAGGGGAGGTTGAAGTTGTCAGACCTGTTCATAACAGCGAGTTTTGCGCTAACTGCAACAGACTGAGGATTACGAGTGAGGGAAAGTTGAAGCCGTGCCTCATGAAAAACGACAACCTAGTCGACGTTTTAACGCCATTAAGGCAGGGAGCTTCAGAAGAGGAGATCAAGAGGCTTTTCGTCGAAGCGGTGAACAGGCGTTCCCCATACTACCACTAAAACACGTCAACTATGTCTAGGACACGTACCTGGCTTCTTTTTCTTTTAGCGCTTCTGCCTAGCATGTGCTCGCATAGCGGACATGATGTTACAATGATTTCTGCCCCGGCATCTATAGCTTCGCCCAGCCGCCTTTCAGCGATCCTAGCGGTGAGTCTAGGATGAACAATTGGAGCTCCACCCCCGCCGCCACAGCACAACGTGTTAAGC
>JAHLWW010000014.1 GCA_019057715.1 Candidatus Jordarchaeum sp. JNZ_1113 | reverse complement strand
GTTATTATAATATGATTAAATGAATCTTAATGGTGGGCCCGGCGAGAGACCCGGCGAGAAACTTTCGGACTCGCTGGATAGCCTTCACAGCCAACCACTCGCGACCTCCCGGTTTCAAACCCGCTACAAAGCGAGTTATCAGCCGGGCGCTTTAGCCGCTAAGGCTCTAACCAGGCTGAGCTACGGGCCCACTCAGTTTGAGCATTTCCCATCGGTTCTTTTATGGTTTTCGGTTTCACCCCCTATTAAAAAGGGGACAAATCCTACGCTTTCCTTAAACCAAACTAATAAAGCATTCCTCTACATCCCCCCTATCTGGTGAGGAAGAGTAAATTTTATAACAAGTTCTACTCGTTGTAGCTTCGAAGCCAAAAAGGAAAAGGAAGGGATATTTTATGGTTGACGCGTTTCCCTGGTGGACTGATGCACAGAAGTCGTTTCAAAAGGAGCTGAGCGAGTACGTCAGTAAAGTTCTACCTAGAGCTGAGGAAGCATACTGGGAACGACGTTTCCCGTGGGATCTCATAAAAGAGATAGGAAAGAAAGGCTACTTTGGTGCTGGGGTCCCTAAGGAATACGGGGGACTCGGCCTCGGAATCACAGGATGCTGCATAGCAGCAGAACAACTTGGCAGACTTTACTGTATAGGACATATGTTCGTGACGAGCCACATAGGTGGTTACCATCAAATACTCTTCCACGGAACTGAGGAGCAGAAGAAAAAGTGGCTTTCTGGTTTAGCTAAAGGAGTTCTCGGCGCTGTCTGTATAACTGAGCCATACTACGGTTCAGACGCTGCGGGAATCGAAACAGTAGCTGTTCGTGAAGGAGACGAGTACGTTATAACTGGTAAGAAGAGGTTCATCACGGCAGGTGGCGTCGCCGACAGGTATCTCCTCTACGCAAGGACTAGTGATGACCCTGAAGATAGGCGGCGGTATAGGCACCTTTCAGCCTTCGTCCTTGAAAAAGGCATGCCTGGCTTCTCTCTCGAAAAAATAAATGAGCTGATAGGCTTCGAAAATGTTCCTAACGCGTATCTCCATCTCGATCACGTTCGTGTACCCGTAGAAAACAGAATAGGAAACGAGGGAGACGGCTGGAACATAATGATGGGCGGACTAAACTTCGAGAGGACTCTCTGCGCCGCCGTCACGTTGGGAGGAATGCTCGAGGCACTAAGGTGTATCTATAACTACCTTCAGAGGAGAGTGCAGTTCGGCATGAGAACAATTGATTTCGTCAACAACCAGTTCGCAATAGCGGATATGATTGCAGATTACAGGATCGCTCGGCTTGTAACGTACTACTCTGCTTACACGATGGATATAGGTCTTAACATGCCAGTAGAAGCGGCTGCATCAAAAATGTTCACGTCGGACGCTTCCCTGAGAATGGGGATTAATGGAGTCCAAATAATGGGTGGAGACGGTTTGACCAAATTCTACCCGGTCGAGAGGCTCGTAAGGGAATCAAAGATAGGCCAGATCATAGCTGGAACAAACGAGATAATGAAAGTTATCATTTACAGAATGGGCCCGCTCGCCATGTACGAGGACCTCATATACCCGTGGAGGTTCACGCTACACCCACGCCTCCAAGTCCCAATGCCAACGTTCGAAAAATCACCCTTCGCAGGACAGGAAGTCAACGAGGCAAACATGCTCAAGCTCTTCGCACTAAACTACCGAATAAACCCAGGACTCTACATGACAATAGAAGACATAGCAAAAGAGTTCGAAGCGCCACAAGAAAAAATCATAGAAGTCCTCCAAGCCATGGAAGCAAAAGGACTAGCATCGCTCTACAAGGACCGCAGAGGAAGAATACTAATGGCAAGACCAACATACAAAGCTCTCATGCAGGCGGCACCACCAGAGTACTACCGCTGGTTCCCCGAGTGGTACAGGGACGAAGACAAGTTCTAAACTCTCCTTTCTTACCCTCCTCTTTTGTTTTTACTGCTCCCTAATGTTGAGAGGGTGAACATTGAGAGTTATAGATGCTCATATCCACCTTATTCCTGAAAAAATCGTTAGCACTAGTGTTCTGAGTTTGATGCAGCGTTTCTTTCAAGTTGATCCAGAATTCTACCTTCAAATTGCCCGGAACCCTAACAACCTTGTCAGTTATCTTGACAGGTATAACATTGATGCCGTTGCTGTAATGTCTTATCCTGCCCCGGACGTCATGGGGTGGGGCGACGAACTTGTAGAAGCTGTAGGCGAGTACACAAGTAGCCACCCTGACCGGCTGTTTTTCTTCTGCTCGGTTCATCCCCGGTTTGAGGACAAACCTACGAAAAAACTAGAACACCTTTATAGCAAGTATGAAGTAAGAGGAATAAAGCTTCACCCGGTCCATCAACTCTTCAAGCCGAATGCTTACTTGCCTGAAGAGGGCGGAATGCATACACTAGAAGAAATTTATCAGTTTGCAATTGACCATGATGTCCCCGTTCTTTTCCATACAGGAACAAGCGTATTCCCGAGGGCTCGGAACAAATACGGCGACCCGATATTTCTAGACGACGTAGCCACTGATTATCCCAAACTAGAAATAATAATGAGTCATGGCGGTCGCCCAATATGGATGAAGACTTCAGTCTTCTTGCTACGGAGGCACCCAAATATAACGCTTGACATTTCAGGCATACCACCAAAGAAGTTGACAGAATATTTCCCAGACATAGAGAAATTCGCTGACAGAAGCATGTTCGGCTCCGACTGGCCAAGCCCCGGAGTACCGACAATACACGGCAACATAGAACAATTTTTAAACACAGAGCTTTCCACTCAAGCAAAAGAAAAAATACTTTTTGAGACAGCATCCAAAAAACTTAAACTATAACTTTACTTTTCCTCCAAGGAAAACGCTTTTTCAAGAACATCAAAACTAGAAGGACTCTAAAAGTAGAAAAGAGATTTTTCTATTGCCCTTTTTTGCATAGTCTTGTCGAGGACGCCAGGACTTCGAGTGCTAAGTGCTAAGAAAGTGTTATAATTAGCGATACAAGGGACGCGTCTCTACTAATAGTGTCGATACAAGAGAACCCCAAATGTGAGATATAGTGCAAACCCCCAGCGACCTGCTGCTCTTGTTTGACCATGCCAAATAATAAAAGATTATCGTCGAGATTCCAATTGTGCTTTCGTATATGAAGAAGCTGTAATTATTCATCTATTTAGTAAGAAAGGAAATTTGCTGTTATGCACGGTGTATTCTATGTGATGCCTCCTCAGAGGAAAACTCTAATAATAATACTCGGAGCTCAGCGGTTCCCCTTTTCTGCCTCAAACCTTATCTTGTTGTTAATGTTCACTATCGCAATCGCTAAAGGCTTTCATCTTCATCTTCCTATGTATTTACTTTCAATAAGCGAAAGCAGTTTATCTACGTAGATCTCCCTGATCACTCGGGAAACCCCCATCATGAAAAATATTTGATCAAATTTTGAGTTATTCGGAAAAACTTTAAAACATATGACTCTTCTTATCTTTGATAAACTGTTTTCAGAGTTGGGGGCCATTATGTCTGGCGGCAAGATTAAGGAGCCTCGCTGGGACGTTTCTAAGGAGTCTGAAATTTGGGAGCTTTGGCAGAAAGAAAAAACTTACCGCTTCAACGAGAACAGTGGGAAACCTTTTTTCACCATAGATAATCCTCCACCATATGTAAGCGGTAGGTGGCATATGGGTGGCGCCGTTCACTATGCGTCGATCGACTTCATAGCTCGTTTCATGCGCATGAAAGGTTTTGAGGTTCTCTATAAATTTGGACTTGATAGGAACGGGCTCCCCGTAGAGGTTAGCGTCGAGAAGGAATACAAGATAAAGATGACTGAGACCCCTAGGGAAGTGTTTATCGCTAAGTGTAAGGAGTACCTTGACAGAGTTGGAAATGATATTTTGAACATCTGCAAGCTTATGGGGTTCTCTAATAACTCTTTTGAGTGGGATGAAATATACAAAACGGATCAAGATGAATATAGAGCTCTAACTCAAGCGACCTTTATTGAACTGTGGAGGAAGGGGTATATTTACGAAGATGAGCGTCCAGTGAGCTGGTGTAGCGACTGCCAGACAGTAATCGCCGAGGCTGAAATTGAAAGGCAGGAGGAAGAAACCAGCCTCTACTACATTAAGTTCAAAGTTAAAGAGACCGGGGAAGACTTAGTCATAGCCACGACTAGACCTGAGCTGATATGCGCGTGCGGCGCGGTGATAGTCAACCCCGACGACGACCGGTATACTCGTCTTCATGGCTTAACTGCAGTGACTCCCATTTACGGTAAGGAGGTTCCCATAATACCTCACCCAGCAGCTAAACCTGAATACGGTACGGGCGTGGTCATGGTTTGCTCTTACGGAGACATGGTTGACCTTAGGCTCTTCAGGGAACTTTCCCTTACACCAACATTCGCCATAAACAAGGATGGTTTAATGACCAAAGTTGCTGGAAAATACGCTGGCCTAAGCGTGAAAAATGCTAGGAGCGCGATAGTTGAGGACTTAAAGCGAATGGGTTTGCTAGTTAAGTCTGAGAAGATAGTTCACAGCCAGCCAATCTGCTGGAGAAGCAAAACCCCCATAGAGTATGTCGCAATGAAGGAGTATTATCTAAAAATGCTGGACTTCGTGCCCCAACTCAGAGAGATCGCCGAGAAAGTCGAGTGGCATCCTCCATCGGCTAAGTATCTTTGGCTCAACTGGATTAACTCTCTCACCATGGACTGGCCTATTTCAAGAAGGCGCTACTATGGGACGGAAATACCCATATGGTACTGTAAAAAGTGCGGCGCCCCAAATCTTCCTGAACCAGGCAAATACTATAAACCTTGGATGGAACAACCTCCCTTCAACAAGTGTGCCAAGTGTGGCGGCTCAGATGGCTTTATCGGGGAGACGCGAACATTTGACACTTGGGTCGACTCCTCCATATCCCCATTGTTCATTTCTCTATATCCCGGGAATGTTAAAGAAAGCAATGAGTCCTTCTTCAAGAAGCTATCCTCCCGGCCATACCTCTGCGACCTGCGTCCTCAAGGAAAAGACATAGTGGGCACATGGCTAAACTATACCATGCTGAGGATCCTGCAGATTCTAGATAAGCCCGCCTTCAAGCATGTTTGGATAAGCGGGCACGTCGTCGATAAGGATGGACGAAAAATGTCCAAGAGCCTCGGAAACATAGTTTACCCCGAACCTGTCGTCGCAAAGTATGGAGCCGACGCTGTTCGTCTCTATGCCAGCATGATTGCGTCACTCGGTGACGATGTGCGTTTCGATGAGTCCAAGGTTGCTGGGGTAGCGCGTTTCCTGCAAAAATTATGGAACATAGCTAGGTTTATTTCGAATTTCCCAGAGCCAACAGAGGTTTTCAGCTTAACCGAGACTGATAAATGGATCCTCTCAGAACTCAACAAGCTAATCCGGAAAGTCGATGAAAGCTACTCCTCGTTCGACTTTCACCCCGGGACTGTTGCACTTTACAACTTCACGTGGAACGTCTTTGCAAGCCACTACGTTGAAATGGTGAAGGCTCGCGCTTACAACAGAAACGGCACATTTAGTGAGAGCGAACAGAAAGCTGCACACTGGACGCTTCACTTCTGCCTAAAGACAATACTAAAGCTCTTAGCCCCAGTAACGCCCTTCATAACTGACGCCATCTGGAGACAACTGTATAGCAGGGAGAGCATACATAAAGAAAAATTCCCTGAAGCAGACCCATCAATGATACTCGAAGAAGACTACACGCCGCTAATCCTAGAAACAAACTCTGTTCTTTGGAAAGTTAAGAAGAATGCTGGCCTATCACTTAAAGTTCCACTTAAAGCAGTGATCCTTCCTAAAAAGCTGGAAGCGTTCGCCATGGATCTGCGCGAAATGCATAACATCGAGGAACTACAATTCTCGGATGAGCCTAAAGGAAACGGATTCGAAGAATTTCAAGCGGACGGAAAAAGGATTCTTGTAGCGGTAAACTAGTACCTTAGAATAGCAGCAACGCCCTTAAACGCTTGCTTTAACTGCTGCCCCTCCTCGGTTTCAGTAGATATTACCTCAACTTTAGCCCCAGTTTGCTCGCCAAGTTCGCCGAGTTCCTCTATTATCCCTTTAACCTCTTTCACAGCAAGAAGCGAGCTATTACATTTCGGACAGTTTCTCTGCGCCACCTCACTATGAATCTGTGCTAGCTCCTCCTCCCTAGTCGTCTTCTCTTCCGTATAGCCGCAGTTAGGGCACTGAATGGTCACCCGAACAATATCTAATCCCTCCGAGAGCAGGAGGACATCCACCCTCCCTTGCACTAAAGCCTCTCTAACTTCTCTCTCACCGTAGGTGACTTTTTCGTCATCCTTCGCTAAGACCTCGAGAAACTTCTGGACTAAACGCTTTTCCTCCGTATATCTGAGGTTGGCGAAAAGCGTCTCAGCTTTTCCGATGAGGTCCTTTATCCCGGGCTCTCCCGTGTAGCTCGTATCGACCACGCCTATTATCTTTTGCTTAACTCGGTAATCTAGATAATCCCCTTCAATAAACTTCTCCTTTGAGGGGCCCGGTCCTCCAACCACTATTCCTTTCAAGTCGGGGATTGAAAGAAAGACGTTGTTAGCGTGCTCCCCGACTCTCTTGAAAAACTCGTGTCCCGCCTGCTCTATGAGTCTCTCGAACCTACGCTGAGACTGTCCTCCAGCAGTGTGTTTGCCCGGAATGCCCGATGTGAGCTTCTTGTATACTTCAAGATGGGTTCCTTTAACTGTGGCGATGTGAGCTTCGGATTTATCTAAAACTATTATTCCGTAAGTATCTTTTTCCTCCAACATTTCCTTTAGCGGGTCTAGGTAAAACTTACTGTCACAGTGGTACTTGTATATCTTTATGGGTTCAGGTGGAACCACCATCCAGAACTCGAGCTTCTCGGTTCCCTGAGTACTACCGGTAGGTATTGCTCCGCTAAATATGACGAGCCCGTTAGGGGGTGGACGCGAGAAGTACTTTAGCTTCGCCATTATGCTCCTAAGCGCTTCCATCACGTTCTTCCTAGTCGCCTTAGACTTGATGTTTGCTGCTGTGCCATACTCTTCTTTAAGGTAATTCGTCACGTCACTTATACTGCGGTCTGGCGGAATGTAAAGGCTAATAAGCTCTGTGTGGAAGCCCTTTTTATTCTCCAACTCTTCTATGAGTTTACGTAACTTATACTTCTCGAACGATGTCCTTTCTTTAACCTCAACCTCTTCGCTCAAAGCATACACCTCGAAGCGCTCCGTCTAACCATCTTCTCACCAAACACTTGCAACAACCAACTAATCCCTTTTCTACTTTTACCATGGCTTCCCACAACTTCTCCTCAAGCGTCTCGGGAGTATACTCCACCTTAATTATTTCAGGGTTTCCCAGAACTAAAGCTGAGACCCTAAGTTTAGCTTCCGACAAGTAAAGGCAAATAACGCGCTTTCCCTTGACGAGAGCTTGCTGTATTTCGATTCCAACGCCAGTAGAGGGCGTTGAAACTTCAGCCACTAAGATATCACACTCGTTAATAAGCCTCATATCTCTTTCGAATATTTCCTCGTCGCTCTTCCCTCTTTCAGATTCACCGCTCTCATCCAGTACATGAGGAGTGATCACCTTGAAGCCCTTTCTCTCTAGAACTAAAAATATTCTTTCATATATCTCGCTTCGCATCCGTTCACCACGAATTGGAGTAGCAAAGTAAACCTTCACCTAATCCACCCTAAAGGGAAGTAGTGAATTTCTCCTCTCCCAGATATAAAAGCACCTCTTTTTTCCTTTCAGCGAAGTCCTCCTCGGCGTAAGCCTCCAAAACTCTTCCTATAAAGACCATGTGGTCTCCAGCCTCAATGGCCTTCTCGACTTTACACTCAAGGTGAGCAAGACACTCTGCGATTATAGGTGCCCGCACTCTCCTAGCCGAGGCCGCTGTCAACTTTGCCTCCTTAAATTTGTCGAAGTCCCTGCCCGATATTGTTCCGCAGAGAAGGACCTCGCTAACCAGCTTTGAGGACGGTACGTTAACCACGAATTCTCCGCTCTCCATAATCATCCTGTAAGACTCTCTCCGAAAGCCGATACTCACCGCCAACATGGGGGGATCGAAGCTAACAGGCATAGACCAGGCAAGCGTAATTATGTTCCTTTTTCCCTTAGAATCAACACAGCTAACCAGCACGACAGGTCTTGGATATAACAATGAATGTGCTTCATCCACATTAACCTTCAAACCCACCACTCCATCATAATGTTAGTGTTACCTTGTTACTTCAGCGCTTCTTACTTTTTCATAAATTTCTCTCGCTCTCTTGTCCTCCTCAAAGTGTCTTCTTATTGGATCTATTATGTCGTCAAGATATCTTGCTGCCGCCTCCTTAAGGTCTAGAGGGTGTATTTCTCCTTTGACGTATGACTCTTTTAGCTCGCTGTAGGATGTGAAAGTCAGGGCGTCTTTGCCCTTTCTCTCAACTGTTACTTCCCTGCGTTTTTCAAAGATTATCTTCTCCATTATGTCCATTATTGGGTTTCCTTCCACCACCCTTGGGGGGCAGAAGGCGTTACGAATTTTCCTCCATATATCTTCCCTTGAATCGTGAATGAAAATAGCTGAGTCAGGCACGCTTTTACTCATCTTAGAGCTTATCATGAAATCTATTTTTTCATCCTCATCAAATCCTCCTATTCCTTCTCCTACCTTGAGTCCTAAGAGAAGCGGGTGATGAATGGCTATGGGCTTGCGCCTCCCAAATAGCGGGGCAACCTCCCTAGCAAGCATGTTAACCTTCCTTTGGTCTATCCCCAGCTGGCATATGTCCACTTCGAGCTGGAAGATGTCGGCACACTGCATTACAGGATAGAACAGGAAAGCTGTTGGGTTCGAGGCGCTTTCCTTCCTTCCAGCGATGGTAAGAGCTCTCATAGTTCTGCTCACGGTCACGTTCTTAGCTATCATCATAACTTTCTTCCAGTATTCGGGGTCGTCAAAGTGCTCTTTGTGCCACACAACATCCACCTTGCTGAAGTCTACGCCAGCAGCCTTCCAAACTTCTATGAAGTATTTTCCAGCATCCCTTATTCGCTCTATGTCCCCTCCAAGTTTATTATTAATCCACGCAAAACTATCAGCTAATAATAGTTTAAATCTTAT
Organism: Candidatus Jordarchaeum sp. JNZ_1113; assembly: GCA_019057715.1. GTDB lineage: Archaea > Asgardarchaeota > Jordiarchaeia > Jordiarchaeales > Freyrarchaeaceae > DTBI01. Next base: position 9,520 of record JAHLWW010000014.1, on the reverse strand, counting down.
ACCCGTCTTCATTAATTTCTCAAGTATGATAGGCCTATAAACTGCAACAGGAAGATGCGCTAGCCCTGACGGCTCAAAACCATCATAAGCTACAGGCTTCTCATTAACTTCAAAAAGCTCTCTCAACTCTTCCTCAGTTACTATCTCTGCGCTACAACTTCTAACCAGCTGTATCTTTTCCTCAATATCCATATTGCTCCCTCTTAAGAGCATACAGGTTTTAAACCATCAAAATAATTTTTCCCCATCCTAACTTTTAAATTGAAGTGGGGGAGAAAGCATTGCGGTGGTCGGATGGACTACTGGTGGGACTTATCCGTCATACATTGGATTCAAGGATCCTTTTGGACTCCTTGGGGCTTCATGAAAGCACCTTCATTGCTGGACGGCGTAATGTGGGTGGTAACGCAGTTCGGGACTGAAACAGTATGGATACTGGTGGTCTCCGCCCTTTTCTGGCTTGGATACCGAAAGGAAAGCCTCCTATTAGGTGCCCTGGTACTCCTCGAAGCCATGATAAACTTCTGGCTGAAGTACGCCATTTTTAGACTTAGACCAACAAGGTATGAAGCATTTATCTTCTACGAGTCATCGGACCCGTCGATGCCGAGTGGGCACGCTCAGCTTGCGGCAACAGCCAGTTTTTACACGTCTCGGGTAATCTGTTTAAACTTAGAATCAACCAGTAATGTGGCGAGAGAAAGCGGCAGAAGCTGGTTTAGCAAAAAGTGTTTCGCCTTATACTCGTTAGCTCTCACGCTGACAGTTCTCGTATCACTAAGCAGAATTTACTTAGGCGTTCACTGGCCTACTGATGTGATCGCCGGTAGCGCCATTGGCTTCACAATATTCATAGTCTACTCCCTTACGGCTGAGAAGCTGTGGGGTATAGTTGCACCCCGACTCCCAACGAACACATTATGCAAATGTATTCTAGTAGCGTTGCTTGGAGTTGCGATCGGCGTATTTACGCCTTCTTCTTGGGGAATAGGCTGGTATGCTGGAGGCTTCTTCACAGGCTTCTTCACAGGTGCAGTGCTCGAAACCGATGCTGTAAAGCTTGAAAAACCCATGGTGCTGAGGAAAGCTCTTGGAAGATTAATTATTGGTGGCCTAGTTCTCTTCGTTCTTGCGGTGGTAGCTGACAAAGTTTCCTCAGGAGCACATGCCCTACTCGACTTAGCAGAGCTACTGTTGAAGTTTTTCGTCATTCCAAGCTCACTTTCACCTTGGACAGAAGTAATAACCAGCATCATCCTAGAACCATACATGAACATATTCTTCAGTGTAGTGCAGTTCCCTCTCTATATCCTAATTGGGCTATGGATCAGCTTTATAGCACCATACATGTTCAAGGCTTTCCAGCTCTAAGGCCTTCAGAGACGGCCTTCTTCCTTCCTCTTTTTATGTTTGGCGTATTGAACCATTTTTGATAGGACGCTTGCCGCTGTTTCTATCGTGGGGTAGACAACTACTCCCTTCTCCGCCGCCTTAGCGACGACCTCCATGTCTGTGGTGGCGGTGACTGCGACCAAAGGCTTACCATACTTGCTAATCAGCTTGACTATATATTCCATGCTCTCCTCATCAGCCTTAGCAATCCACTCTTTAACAATATTTTTACCTTCTTTACTATGAGTTTGTCCTCCGAATGCTCCTGCAAACGCTCCACTACCGACAATAAATCCTAAAGCAGCAACAATGTCGACGTTCAGGTCACCCGCTATTATATCCAAGCAGGATGGCTGTATGCTTCTATCAAAGACCCCCACAAGATCAACGGGGTTCCCCTTACTCCAGTATGGAGGAAGAAGCATGCTAAGCTTCCTTATGGTGTCATCGCTCAGGGAGACAACATCTAATCCTGCTTCTTCGAACACGTCTGAGGCGACGACCCCGTATCCTCCCCCCCAAGTCAGTATTCCAACTCTTTTCCCTTTAGGGAGCGGGAGGTTTACAAAGCTTTTTGCCAAGTCTAGCATTTCATTAACAGTTGTAGCTTGAATAATTCCAGTCTGCTTGAACACCGCCTTCACTATCTCGTTGGGAGAAATCATCGCTCCACTATGAGATTTGGCAGCTCTAACTCCGGCTTGGGTTCTCCCCGACTTGTAAGCTATGACAGGCTTCTTCTCGGAAACCTCCTCAGCAACCCTCATAAACTTCCTTCCACTTCTCACTCCCTCAAGATAAAGCAGGATAACCTTAACATTTGGGTCAGAGCCAAAGTAGGCAAGGTACTCGTAACATTCTATGTCCGCTTCGTTCCCGCTGCTCACAAACTTGTTGAATCCAACCCCGACCGTAGAGCCAAATCCTAAAAGATTCGTCCCGATGTTACCGCTTTGACTTATCAGAGCCACCTCGCCTTTACGCGGTGAGACTGGCGGCATTAAAGCGCAAAGATTAACCGAAGCACTATAAACCCCCATAGTGTTCGGCCCAACTAGAAGTAAGCCGCCCTTCCTCGCCCTTCTCACACTCTCCTTTTCGAGTTCCTCACCCTCTTTTCCCGTCTCCCTGAAACCACCAGCTATTGCTATTACCGCCTTGACTCCTGCCTCGGCGCACTCCTCAATGTGCTGAGGAACAGCCTCCGCTGGTCTAGCTATCACAGCTAGGTCAACTTCATCGTTCACGCTCATGACGTTAGGGTACGCTTTGATGCCGAGAATCTTCTCCTCACTTGGGTTCACAGGGTAAATTTTTCCTCTAAAACCATAAGAGACTATATTCGCGAGAATAATGCATCCCCACTTCGTGGGGTTATTCGAAGCACCTATAACAGCAACGGAACGCGGCTCAAAAACAGGCTTAAGATCTCTGCTTTCAGAGTCCACAAAACCACCACCGGCTTTGAATAAACGAAAAAGGGCAATAACTAAAAAAGTTTCTTGTAAACCTTACTGCCGCCTCTCAAATCTCCTGCTATTAATGGAGTCGTGCTGTTTGTCAGGTTACAAGATTCATGATCTTTACCTTTAAATAGGTCTTCTTAACAAAGTTAACTTTGAACTAAAAATGAGCTTTGGGATGCAAATGAGATTTCCATGCGAAATTGTAATCTGGTATCTTCTACCAGCCATAAGGTCTGCTCTTGCTAAGGAGCTTGCAGGCCTAGGACTCTCACAGAAGGAGATCTCAGAGAAGCTTGGGATCTCCGAAGCCGCCGTATCTCAGTACATGAAAGGTAAGCGAGGTGGAAAAATCGATTTCTCCACCGAACTCAACGAAATGGTGCGTGAAGCCGCAAGGCACATAGCGTCAAGCGTCTCCATTATAGACGTCTACCGAAAAACCTGTAATTTGTGCTTATCTCTTAGAAAAAAGGCTCTCATGTGCGACTTACACAGGAAGATGGACAACGTTCCGGAAGACTGCAATCTCTGCCCCTGCCTATCAGAAGACCTGTAAAACTTCTTCCAGCAACTTAACGCGAGAAGATACTTTTTTCTTAGAAAGATGTTCTCTGTTTAGCGAGCCTACCTCACATTTCTGAGCGTTTTATGTAAACAAAACCTAAAATTTTTTATTCACTTTCTCTTCTCTATGAGTGTATCTCCTCTGGGGGGTTCGTTGTTGAGAAGTGGCAAGAACAGTCCTCCTAACCTTCTCCTAAGATTAGGTGCAAACATATTTTTAGCCGGGGCACTATCCATACCTTTCTCTGTGTTATCCGCCATCCTAGCGTACTACTTTTTAGTTGAATTACTCCGGTTACCCTTAGCTGTGGTTATTGGTCTCGCCCCACTATACTACTTGGTTGCAAAGTGGTGTTTCAAACTCTTCTTCTTAGTTTTGGCTAGAGCCCAACTGAAGCCGGTTGAGGAGGGCCACTTTGAGGCTGACTTCGGAAACAAGAACGTTAGAAACTGGCTGATAAACATTTCACTCGTAGACGCAGTCAAGTACTTCGTGGGAAACCCACCACTAGGACAAACATTTCTAAGACCACCCCTCTACAGGTTTCTCGGAGCAAAACTTGGTAAAGCCACCTCCCTAGACGACGTCACTGATCCATACCTTTTAGAGATGGAGGACGGCGCAGTCGCCGGCGGCCGCTCCTTCATAGTAACGCACATTTCAAGGAACGGCGGGCTTTACCTCAAAAAAGTGAAGATAGGCCGTAATGCACTTGTTGGGATATGCTCAACGATAATGCCTGGGGTCGAGATTGGTGAGGGAGCTGTGGTGGCGGCAAACTCCCTTATTCCGATGGATACAAAGATACCGCCGTACACCCTGTGGTCTGGTATTCCCGCAAAACAAGTTAAATCGTTGAAAGGTGAGGTAGAAGACCGATAGGCGGGTGTATGAATGAAGCCCTTGAAAGTTCTTGAAGGTGTTTTCCTAGTTGGAGGTGCGGGGATTTCCCACGAGGCTGACTGCTGCATCTATTTGGTCGATATAGATGGAAGCCTCGTGCTAATAGACTCTGGTGTTGGGGTTGACACTGAGAGAATAGTTGAAAACGTGAAAAAGGCCGGTTACAACCCTGAAGACTTAGAGTACCTTATAGGTACCCATAAGCACATAGACCATATAGGTGGAAACTGGTTTTTCAGGAACTCATTCGGCTGCAAGGTTGTGATGCATGAGCTGGACGCCGGTGCCGTGGAGTCGGGGGACCAGTTTACGACAGGAGCGCAACTTTATGGCGTGAAACTCCACCCTTGTGAAGTCGACATGAAAATTAGCCGGACAACAAGCTTAATCGTTGGGCAATTCAGCCTCAGTCTAATTCATACTCCGGGGCACACACCGGGAAGCATAAGCGTCCTCCTAGAAAAAGAAGGCAAGCGTGTCCTTTTCGGCCAGGATATTCATGGCCCTATAGAGCCGTCATGGGGCTCCGACGTCGACCAATACTGTGATTCGATGAAGCTTCTACTCTCCCTCAACGCTGACATACTGTGCGAAGGACACTTTGGAATATACACTTCCCCTGAAAAAGTCAAGGCGTACATAGAAAGGTACATGAAGATCTATGGATGCAAATAAGTCTTTAGGCTTAAAGGCCCCTCACCATGCTGCCCAAATCACCTTTTCTCTTTTTCGTTGTCTCTCTGTTGCTTCGGTTTATTTTTACGCTACCCTGTTATTAAGCAGAGGTGTCGTCGCTATTATGCATATCGATAAACTTCTCTAATAGGTAAACGCGTCCGGCAAAGTGGCACCCTATCTGGTTAAGAATTATTGCTTGTAACCACACTACTGAAGTCTTGCCGTCATTACGAGCCATAACCCCCGAAACACGTGATGTCGGACTGCGCACCGTAAGCCTCAGCTAAAACCTTTACCCCTCGAATTAGGCTCCTCCCGCAGTAGTTGAATTAATAGTTGAGTCTGCCTCCTTAAGATTCTCTAAATCGTCATTTGACTCGAACTTCAAAAGGTAGCATCTTAAAACTTAAACTCATTAGTACCTCTCAATTAATTTTCCCTGTTTTTAGGCAACAAAAGTTAATTGCAACATGAAAAATTTATTTTTCTTTTTGTCTTTTTATTACTGCGCTGGAGGAGGGTGTAATTGCTGGTTGTTGGAAGCCATGCTTTCACGCGTCTCTCTTCCCTTTTGGGCATTCTCTTCTCCTTCTCTGCGGTTCTCGGCATGCGCTTTCAAGTCGAGTCGCTGACTCCCCTCGTCCTCTCGTCACTCATTTCACCTCTCTCCCTCCTACTCTTAGTTCTCTCCGTATTCTTTTTTTCGTTCCCTATAGTGGTCGATGGCCGAAACAACATTAACTATATTATCCCTGCAGGAACACAAGTCCTCTTGTCTTACATGGTAACTTTGTCGGGATGCACTGTGCTTCTGAGAATTCAGAGTTTCTCCTTGACAGTTTGGGATGGATACACGAGACAGATTATGTTGATTCTGCCCGCATTCTTCTACTTCGTAAGCTGGCTTCGCTCCATTAAAGGGTTCTCCTCTATAAAAGAATATCTTCCATTAGCAGTAGCGGCTTCCTCTCTCTTCTTCTTATCGCTCCATGAACAATCTCCAATATTAATTCCGGGCGCTGAATCATACCTTTTTGTTTTTCCAACAGGCACTACCTCCTCCACTATGGTTGCCTCCCTCCTAGTTTTCGCCTGCGGCCTAATAGGCATAACCCCCCCAACGAGAAGTTTAACGGGAAAAATCGCTACCGCTTTAACATTCGCCCCAACAATTTCTCTCTCAGTCTCCGAATCGTTGGCCGCCGAGAAAGCAGCCTCAATTTTAGGAGTTTACGACAACCTAATCCACTCCGCTTTCCCTCTACACTTCAACTTTTTCATCTGCCTTTCGCTCACCGCGCTCCTAGGAGGAGTAGCCCTCTCTTCAAACAGAAGAACAAAGCAGTGCGCTCTCCTCTCCTGCACAGCCTTCGTACTCCTTTACCCAACATTATACCGGCTACTATCCCAACCTCTTAAACCCGTAGCAGTCGAGCCAGCCCCCCTCACGTGGCTCACCGTAATCTTAGCCGCCCTAATACTCCTCCACCCTACCCGACTACCCAAGGTTCTTCCAGCATTACTCCTTGTCCCCATTCTCCTCTCTTCCTTACCCATATACGCTTCAGCATCTCCATCCCCCTTAATTCCGTTAAACAACACGATAAGTGTAGATGACCGAATAGATCCAGCCATACTAGAAATGGAAGGAACACCGGGGCCAATACATGTAATACTACGTTTTTCATCATTAACAGACGACACACTAGAAAAGCTGAACAAGACGCCCTACTTTGAAATATCCTATCATGAAAGCAAGCCTGCAGTCTACAGGGGATACGTCAACTTAGTCTACGGTGTACTTAACGCATCAACAGACAACTGGAAGGATCTAGTTAGAAAACTGGTGAGCAACTTCAATTTAATATACGTCCTCCTTAATAGGAACCCGTCAGAAACACCGAGCTTCAACTCCGACCCCGCAGTCTATTCTGTTGACGCGGATGTGCTTCACTCTTTAAACATAACTGGGAGAGGGGTGACGGTCGCAGTCATAGACTCAGGAATCAACGACGCAGACCCAGAAATAACAGGGAAAAACGAAGGACGCATAATATACCAGGTGAACTTCATAACAAGAATGGAAGGCGACCCGGCTTTAGTTGGCGACTTGACTCCAACAGACGGAAAGTACCATGGAACATTTGTTGCGAGAACTATAGCTGGAGTTAGGGGGATAGCGCCCCACGCCAACCTCATAGACCTCAAAGTCCAGCTAGAAATGGGAGAAATGTACTACGATACGAGCCTACGAATAATTGAAGCTATAGAGTGGTGCATCAAAAATAAAGACAGGTTCAATATATCTGTAATCAACCTAAGCATGGGTAACAGAGAAGGAACAGGTGGCACGATAGATAAAGCAGTAAACAAGGCAGTCTTAGCCGGAATAACTGTGGTCGCCGCAGCAGGAACATGGCTTAACCCAACTGAAATCCAAATTAACTCTATATTTACACCCGGAACAGCATCCCTCGCCGTCACTGTTGGGGCAACGCAGAGTTACGATAATGATGTTTGGGCCTACTTGCCGGCAAGCGCCATAGGGCCAGGATGGACGGCGCCCAAACCAGACCTGGTGGCACCAGGACCATACACTAGCGGCTCAGCGCCCATCGTCGCAGGAGTATCTGCCCTTTTGCATCAAGCAGCCGCCGAACTCAACATACCTCAAAGCGTCAAAGGTCTTATAGTGAAACAAGCTTTAATACAAGGCGCAATCCGCCACGATCTTGGAACACCAGGGTTTGACCCCCTCTATGGACACGGTAAAGTTAACGCTCTTTCATCATACTTAACATTAAAGAATTTTTCATAGACCACTTATCTCCTTTTATTTAGGTTCCTCCCTTTGAAAGCTTAACTTTGCCTCAGTCAAATCCATTATAAGTTGAAAAGTTATCAATGAATATTAGTTAATCATCGGTAATCCGCTCCCCTCTATACTAGGATGGGGGGGAGTTGGGGGGGTCTGGAGCGTGTATCTGTTACTTATTAAAAGTAAGCTTAAAAGCGCTCTTCAAAATTCCGCATGCAGGATGTTTTTAATTCTTTCAGGCTGGTCTCTTGCCGTCTTTTCTATGTTGAGCGTAAGCGTTCGCGTTGAGTGTTTTGCCCCTCCAGTCTTAGTTCTATCTGCTTTGCCGTTTTCCCTCTTTTATCTTGTCGCCTCGGCAGTCTTACTATCTCTCCTTGTGGCTTTTGGAAATCGATCAAACTTGGATTATGTGCTGTGCTCAGGCACGCAATTGGCTACATTGTACTTTGTGGCTTTTTTCGATGCTACGACGCTGATCCGCATAGGATCCTTGTCTCTCACCATATACGACGAACACACGCAGCAATTACTCCTCGTTCTTCCTGCACTAATCTATTTTTCTTCTTGGCTTCGAGCTACAAGAAAATTTTCTAACCTAAAAGAATGTCTTCCTACTGCTTTATCATCCCTCCTTCTCTTAGCTCTATACCTTTACAGTCCTCAATCCTTAACTTTAATCTGGTCCGACTTATGTCTAACTAAAATGCCTAGAATTACTCCTCCATCTGTCGCTACTGGGGCACTATTCGTCCTCGCTTCAACCTTCGTCGGCCTAAGACGTTATCAAAAAGCCTCAAAGGAGAAGCTGTCCGCCGTCTTGACTCTAATGCCTGCGTTCCTCATAGCCCTATCCGGTTCGATTGCCGCTAAAACGACTGCATACATTATTGGCTATTACGACCACATTCTTCACTCCCTTTTTCCTCTACATTTCAACCTTTTTGTGTTTCTTTCATTCGTCTCATTCATGGGGGGCTTAGCTGTTCTTTCCACAAAAAGAGCAGAACTAGCAGCATCGATTTTTTGTATTCTCTTCGCCATTTCATATCCAGTCCTGCATAGAGTGATGACCAAGTTACTTATTCCGGTCTCTTTTGAGCCCGCCCCCCTTGTATGGCTCCCGGTGGCATTAATCTCCCTAATTCTCTTTCGCCCACATTCCTTCATTAAGAGCTCTTTTTTAGCAATAGCACTAGTCGCCTTAGTAGCCCAACCTCTAGTAACAACTTATCCGTCAGAAATAGTGAATCCCTTTATGCTGTCTGCTAAGGAGGCTGAAGTCCGCGATAAAATAGACCCATCTATTATAAATATGGAGCAACCGCCAGAAGCACTGCCGGTAATACTACGCTTTCCTCACCCAGTAAATGAAGATGTGCTCTCTGAGCTGAATATGCTCCCATACTTCAAAATCTCAAGACACAATGAAACACCTGCAATTTACAGTTCAAACGTCGGCTTCGTTTACGGAGTAATAAACACGTCGCTCTGTGACTGGCGGGAAGCTTCTAAATTCCTTGTAGAAAAATTCGGTCTCAAATACCTCCTCCTGGACAGAGGAATTGATCCGTCACAAATAATTAGCCTTCATCCAATAACCTATTCTGTTGACGCGGATGTGCTTCACTCTTTAAACATAACTGGGAGAGGGGTGACGGTCGCAGTCATAGACTCAGGAATCAACGACGCAGACCCAGA